>CAIYES010000232.1 GCA_903925275.1 uncultured Bacteroidales bacterium | reverse complement strand
GCCGCTTCCCTCAGAAGGCCAGCAGCTTCATTTTTAAGTAGTTGCCGTTAGATATTTGCCGCGATACAAAATGATAATGATAAAGTATACCGTAACCAAGCAAGGTAAAGCTTAGAATTACCAAGAAAAATTCAAAAAGCTTCGTTCTACTTGCATTGTTCCTTCATAAAAATAATAAACAATCAGGAGAGTAAACCATGTCAACAAACCAACCTTCAAGATGCCCGTTTGAGCACATCAAAAATCCCGATCTGGAAGCTGAGCAGATTTCTGAAACTGCCGAACTCACCGTTAAATTACTCGACAAGCGTTATCCTCCGCCTGCACAAATACTTAGAGGCGTTCACCCGAAATCGCATGGCTGTGTTAAAGGCATATTTACCGTAAGTCCTGATATCCCCCCTGAACTTCAGATTGGACTTTTTGCTGAACCAGGCAAACAATTTGATGCATTTTTACGTTTTTCCAATGCTGCCGCCTTGGTCGGCCCAGACATTGACAACACAGGAAAGCATGGCAGCCGAGGCATGGCCATAAAAGTGTTGGATGTAGGTGGTGAGGTATTAATTGATGATAACGGCGCGAACAATCAAGATTTTTTGATGATAAATCAGCCTGTATTTGCTTTTGCGAACAGCAAGGATTATCTAAGGCTGGACAGGGTTCTCGACCAGCAAGACGATAAAGCGGATGGATTCTTTGCGCCTCTCCAGCTTCAAAACCCTGCTATAACCGAGGAACAAAGACGAAACATTCTTGCGTATATCGAGGCTGAAGATATCTCTGCAGAAGACATACAGCGCATAGCAGATAGCTTTAAAATTGTTGGTGAAATTCAATCTACACCGGTTGCAAATCCCTTAGGCGTTCAATACTTCAGTGCAGCTCCTTTCTTGTTTGGTCAAGACCGGGTGATGAAGTTTTCGGCAAAACCGTGTGCAGAAGTTCCGCCGACAGAAATTCCTAATCCTCCTGCAGCGAACTATTTGCGTGATGCTCTAATTGAAGCCGTCAACAGAAGTGACGATCTTCATTTTGATTTCATGTTGCAGGTGCGTGGCGAGGGGGAAGATTTTGGTATTGACAATGAAGCTATTGAGAATGCATCTTCGGAGTGGGACGAAGCACTATATCCTTTTGTAAAGGTCGCCAAGATTACTATTCCCGCACCGCAACCTGAAGTCGATTCTGATGAGAATATTGCTCATTGTGAGAATTTGGCATTTACCCCCTGGCATTCTTTGGTTGAGCATCAACCGATAGGTAGTATCAATCGACTGAGAAAATCGGTTTATCAGGCTTCGTCTGAACATCGCCTTCAACGAAAAGATTCTTTTGTGCAGTTCCTGAAAAAGACTTTTAAGTCCCTATTCTGCTAGGGTAAACAGGCGATAAATCTCAAAATTTTAGTTTACAAAGCTCAAGGCAACCTTTGCTTATTGTGAAATGGTTAGTTAGCAACCGATGAGGATACTAAAGTGAATATATACTTGAAGATATTAATTTTTTGTTTCGTTTTTTTAGTTGGATGTTCTGATGATAAAACGCAGACCTCGGTTAGCGTTTCCAACAAAGGTAACTATAACAATGTCGTAGATCAGGCAGTAAGTAAAAAAACCGAAATCAAATCGGGGTATCCTGAGAAAGTGCCAGACTTTCTGGATCAGAACTGGAACCACGAGACACGAATGGAATGGTGGTACACAAGCCAAGGTTCCCGGCTTCTTCCTTACGATTGGTTTCTTGCGCTTGAACAAGCTGATAGCGAGAAATTGATAAGTTCAAAAGAAAATTTGGAACAATATCGCTTTGTCGCTTGGCCAGCTGATTCAAAATGGAATCCTGATGGTTTACCAATAGGATTTGTGGCGGATAAAGATGTAGCGAACGGAACCCGTTATTTAGGTTTTACCTGCGCAGCCTGTCATACCGGAAAAGCCGCTTACAAGGGAAAAGAATACATTGTAGAAGGTGCGCCCGCTCATCATGATTTCGACCGTTTTATAACTGAAATCGCAAATTCGTTACAAAAAACAACTGAAAACGGCGATAAGTTCTCACGTTTTGCGGATCGAGTACTAGGCGCTAAAACAAATCCTGGCGATCTTGCCGCTTTGAAAGAGCTGCTATCCCGTGAAAACGACAAACTGGGGCAGCGGGTTAAGATTAATCACCCTCCACATGAAAATGGCTATGCGCGACTTGACGCGTTCGGGAATATCTTTAACGAGGTCGTAGTATTTGCCATCAATGAACCATCCAATACAAAACCGGCCGATGCCCCGGTATCTTATCCTATGCTTTGGGATACGCCACAACATGATGTAGTGCAATGGGACGGCGCGGCGGTTAACGCTGGAATTGGGGCTTATGCGCGGAATGCCGGTGAGGTTGTTGGAGTGTTTGGCGATCTCCAAATTAAAAAAGTAGAGGTGGGCGGTTCACCTGAAATAAGCTTTCAAAATCATGTGAACATTAAAAACCAGGCGCGTTTGGAAGAAATATTAACGACACTCTGGTCGCCATTATGGCCGAATACACTGCCTTCCATAGACCCAATAAAAGCGCAAAAGGGTAAGCAGATTTTCGAAACCAATTGCATCAGCTGTCATCATGGCATCAAACGCGATGATCCTCTGCGTAAGATTGAGGCTGCCATGATTCCGGTAAATGAAATCGGCACCGATTCAAGAACGGCAATGAATATCGCCAGTCGTACTTCAACAACAGGAATTTTGCAGGGACAACCGATCCTTCCAATCAGTAAATTTGTGCCGAATCTTCCTAAACTTGAAGAACCTGCTCCTTCGGCAAAATTAGTATTGTACGGCGTGATTGGTATTTTACGAGATAGCCTTGAACCATCTGCCTTTGGAGCGGGCTTGCCTGCGTTCCTTGAGGCTGCAAAAAAATCTGCGTTGAAAGATAATTGCGACCCTAAACAAGAGGGCGAGAAATGTTTTCGTCCACCCAGCTATAAAGCGCGTCCACTAAATGGAATCTGGGCTTCCGCTCCTTACTTTCATAATGGCTCTGTACCGAATCTTTGGGAGTTGTTGCAAAAACCTGATAACAGGGTCACCACTTTTAACGTTGGCAGTTGGGAGTTGGATCCGGTGAAAGTTGGATTTGTGAGTAACGAGGAACCTGCTACCAGCAAATTTGACACCAAACTACCCGGTAACTTGAATACAGGCCATGAATACGGCAGTAATTTGACCGATAACGAAAAATGGGAATTGATTGAATATCTTAAGACCCTTTAACCTGGAAAAATCATTTCGTCCACGAAAAACACAAAAAGCACGAAAAATTTCAAAGAGATACCAAGCTGTAAGCCGTCACCCAAAGGGTGAATAGCTAAATTAATATAACGTACTAATTTATTTCGTGTCTTTCGTGGATAAACTG
>CAIYES010000231.1 GCA_903925275.1 uncultured Bacteroidales bacterium | reverse complement strand
TTGATGATATTCTCGGGAATGATGTGCAGCAGGAAATCAACGGCACTGGTCGCCTTACCCTGGGTCACGTATGAGGAAATTGCTTTTGCATCCAGGGTCGCCGGGTTCACCATCATGCCGCTGCCCGGTTTCAGGATGTTGATCACGGCCAGTCCGATGACCAGGGCAACCGTTGTTACCACTTCAAAGTAGATTAGCGCCTTGATCCCGACCCGGCCCACCTTTCTGACATCCTGCATGCCGGCGATCCCGTTTACGACCGTGCAGAAGATCACGGGGGGGATCATCATCTTCACCAACCTGATGAACCCATCGCCCAGCGGCTTTAATTTCACGGCAAAATCGGGGTAGAAATAACCGATGGTGATCCCGATAAGAATCGCGATGATCACCTGCGCGTACAGGCTTTTCAACAGTTTCGGCATATTGGTCAGATTTGCGGTTTTCATCGCCTGCTGTTGCGACGGTAAGTCCCATCAAAAAGAGAACCTGTAGCTGTACATCGAATCTTTATCGTGGAAGATAACAGTGAACGAATCGTTCGTAAACCCGGAGACCCTGAAGGTGTTGTATTTTTTGACTCCTTCGATCGATCCGTCCATCATGATCAGCCCGTTTTCATTATATACCCGCGTAACATTAAGAAATTTATGGAATTCACTGAGGTCAATATCCGAGCCGCCGCTGTTCAGCTCAACCACTTCAATACCCTGCAACCTGGTTTTGCTGCCTAATGTCTTCACGAAATCATTAAAGTTGGGAATGATGTTGGAGTAGGCAACCCCGGTAAAGGATGCCTCAGAACTTTGAGAGGATTCCCACTGCGAACCCCATTTGTTTCCCTGGGTGCGGGCATCGGTCAGAAAGATAATATTCGCATGCATCATGGAGGCCTGCAATTTGATTTTCCTGTATGCCCTTTGCTTTACGCGCTCCTGGTTTGAAAACTCGGTCGTCCCCTTCGCCTTGGCACCAACATCCCCGAGTTTGAACAACCCGTGAACTTCGCTCTCTACTTTTGTGATCGTAACGTTCTCAAAATCCTTCGGACCACTTACGGTTTTGTAGGAAGTGTTCTCGGCGAACAACTGAACACGGCCTGATTTAAACACGATTTTCTGAATGGTGTTTTTAAACACTGAATTAACCAGGTCCTCGTTGGGATAGGTAAACTTTACCGCCTCGGGCGTTATCTCCTTTACCGTGCAAAGGATTTTTTCGTTGTTCGTGAAAATGGTATCGGACTGTGAGAAGGTGGTTAATGCTATTATAAACATTACCGGGAGCAGGAAGAGCTTTTTCATAATGAAATAATTTTAGTTGCTAATGATGAATTAACAGATGATAACTGAAAGGGTAAAGATATTTATTTTTTATATTCCGATATCGGTTGATCCCTGTTTCTGCCGAAATTTTTTCAAATTTCTACCGAATGGTCTCCAATCCCGATTTCGCAGCCAATGTGGCCCAACTCTGCGATCTTACCTGCGATCAGTGGCAGCGGTCGGGAAAAAACGCTATTTTTACGAAAAAATCACATGCGTAAACTCCTGGCACTTTTTATACTGTTTTTCCTGCTCTCCGGTAATATCACCCGGGCACAAAAGGAAGATTCACTGGTTATCCGGAAGATCTTCACAGAGGCCATGACCGATACTGCTGCATACCATAACCTCAGGTACCTGTGTACCCAAATCGGTGGCCGTCTGTGCGGTTCTCCGCAGGCAGAGAAGGCCGTTCTGTGGTCAAAAGCGACGCTCGGCGCCATGGGGCTCGATTCGGTCTGGCTCCAGGAGGTCAGGGTCAGGCACTGGGAGCGCGGAAAGACAGAAGAGCTGGCCGTTAGCCAGGGAACTTCGCCGGCCATCCGGTTACATGCCTGCGCCCTCGGCGGGTCGGTCGGAACAGGCAAAGCCGGGCTGAAAGCAAAAGTGGTGGAGGTAAAGGATTTTGACGAACTGAAGACGATCGGCCGGAAGAATATTGAAGGAAAGATCGTCTTTTTCAACCATCCGCCCGATCCCGTTCATTATAACACCTTCGAGGCTTACGGCGCACTCTCCCGCTACCGGGTTTTCGGCGCGG
>CAIYES010000230.1 GCA_903925275.1 uncultured Bacteroidales bacterium | reverse complement strand
CAGATTTTTAATTTAATCTGTGAATCTGTGGCGATTTATTTGATTTTTTACCTGATCAGATCATGATTCCTCAGGATTTCATTCACTTTCTCCGGACTGATCTGTGCCATGGCAGATAAAACTTCGACGGATATTCCAGCTTTATAACCATTGACAATCATAAGTTCGATCCCTTCGGTCTTTCCTTCAAGCTTTCCCTCAATCTTTCCTTCTATGATCCCTTTTATTTTTCCCTCATCGTGCCCTTCTTCCTTGGCGGTGTTGATCGCATCCCTGTCCCTGGCGATGTTGATCAGATATTTCTCATACGTCGCCCGCTCGCCCTGGGTCATATTTAATTCCGCAAGCTTCTGCCCGGCCTTATCGATGTTTTTGGAAGTCGATCCTTCGGCTATTTCGTTGTTCTTAAAGATATAGATCCATTCGTCTATCCTGCGCTGAATGATATTCTTGTAACGCTCTACCGTGATCAGGAAATATTCAGGGAAGATGTTCTTTTCTTCAAATTTATACCTCGGCTCTATACTCTCCAGCAATTCAACCCGCTTTTTTACCAGCAATTTACTATGGGTGTTAAGACCGTAAAACTCATTGGTCCCGTAATAAATGTAGTCATCCCCGAGCCCCAGATTAAAATACATGATGCTTATTGATATCACTTTGCTGATGTCGCGAAAGTCTTCACCCAGCTTTTGGTGGTCGACAATGATCTTCGATGTGCAGTATAACAGACTTTCCAGGTAGTCGCTTTCCCTCGTATTTTGTATCTCGATGTATATTTTCCGGTTATTCTTATCCTGAACCAGTAAGTCGACCCGGTTAAATTTGTCATCGTCGGTTTTCTGGTTGCTTTCACTCTCCAGGATATTGAGTATTTTTATTTGGTCATCCTCAAGAAGTGCCCCCAAAAAACCCTCCAATACATCGAAATTGGCTTTATCGCGAAGAATTGTCTTCATCGCCCAATCGAACCGTATCAATTTGTTTTTGCTCATCTGATTGTCATAACAATACTACAAATTTACGCTATTATTTGCCGTTTTCAACCATGAATTCAAAATAGTTTGAAGATGGACAGCACAAAGCGGAGCGGAAGCGGACGGAAATATGGGCTCCATGACGTTTCATGCGGGTAAAATGAGCAAGTATTTTTTAGGTGCAGAGCGCCGTAGATATTTGTAGAAAATAAGGAAATAGGTATAAAAGGTGCAGAGCACCGAAATGTCTTAGAGATTTATGATTTAACCTGGCGTTGATTTTGACGAAAAATACCAGGTGTAGGCTATTCAACCCGTTTCGGGTTGTTGGGCTGCGGCAGTTCCCAAACCCCCAATAAAAAATTGGGGGTCAATAACATTATCCACCTTCGGCGGATTAATCACCCCCGGAAAATCCGGAGATTAGGAATTACTCACAGGTGGCAACCCTGAATAGATTTGAATATTAAATACATACCACTGATAAAAACCTGTTCATAAAAAATGCCACAGATTCTCAGATTTTTAATTTAATCTGTGAATCTGTGGTGGACTATTTGATCTTTTACCTGCTCAGATCGTAATTTTTCAGGATCTCATTCACTTTCTCCGTGCTGATCTGTGCCATGGCGGATAAGAACTCAATGTTAGCCCCGGCTTTGAAGCCATTGACGATCATCTGTTCGATCCCTTCTATTTTTCCTTCAAGCTTTCCCT
>CAIYES010000229.1 GCA_903925275.1 uncultured Bacteroidales bacterium | reverse complement strand
CTGAAGATATTTTACGTGATGGTCGCAAGAGTTATGAAAACGGCCTGCCAACCAGTGCCCTGGTGAATGGTGTGGATACAACCATCTGGGGCCGCGTTCCCCAGTTACAGGCATTGGTTGACGCCTTTGACAATGATCCGGCTTCCCGTGCCTTTCAGGATGTGGGATACGATGGATTGGGCGATGCAGATGAACTTTCATTTTTTGATACAACCTATGTAGCCAAGGTCAGAAATACCTTCGGAGCCGCCTCAACGGCGTATAAAAATGCCTCGGTTGACCCTTCTGCCGATGATTTTCACTATTTCCGTGGTACCGATTATGATAATGATCCAACCTTTTCGGATATTCTGATGCGGTATAAAAAATACAACGGACCTGAAGGAAACAGCTCCACTTCAGCACAGTCAAAGGAGAGTTATTCCACTACTGCCTCCACAATTCCGAATATGGAGGATATAAACAAAGACAACACCCTGAGTGAAACCGAGCGCTATTACCAGTATGTGGTACAATTGCGGGGTGACCAGATGAAACCGGGGATGAATTACATCACCAATGTGTACCATGCAAGCGACATTCCGCTAGCCGATGGTACAAGGGGATCGGTTAACTGGTACCAGTTTAAAATTCCCATCCGCACACCGGATAAGGTGGTCGGCAGCATTACCGACTTTACCTCTATCCGTTTCATGCGCATGTTTTTCAAGAATTTCCAGCGTCCGGTGGTATGTCGTTTTGCCACCCTCGAGCTGACCCGGGGAGAATGGCGGAAATACAACTACAGCCTGCTTTCGCCAGGGGAGTATATTGCTGATGATGGCCAGAATCTCACGCAATTCGATATTGCAACCGTGAGCCTTGAAGAAAACGGAAGTAAACAGCCGATTCCTTACGTGATGCCTCCTGGCATCCAGCGTGAAACCAACTGGGGATCGACCAATATGCAGAAACTCAATGAGCAATCGATGTCGTTTAAAGTTTGCAATCTGGTTGATGGTGATGCACGCGCTGCCTATAAAACTACTGAATTTGACTTCCGGCAATTCAAACGGCTGAAGATGTTTGTTCATGCTGAACAGTCGATACGTACCCAAAATCTTAAAACCGGCGACCTTACCATCCTGATGCGTATAGGATCTGATTTTACCGAAAACTATTATGAATATGAAATCCCCCTGAATTTTACAGAATGGGGAACCCAGGCAAGCAATCCAGATGCCATCTGGCCCACGGCCAATGAATTTGATATCGACCTGGAAAGATTGGTTCAGGTGAAATACGACCGGCTGGTGGCTATGAGCAACCATGGTATCGATGTGACCTCTTCGACACCATATGTTGAATACGACGGCAAGAACAAAATTACCGTGGTTGGTTCACCTACCATCAGCGATGTAAGAGCCATCATGATCGGGATCAGAAATCCCAAAAAGGGCGCACAGTCACCCGATGATGACGGACAGGAAAAATGTGCAGAAATCTGGGTCGATGAACTTCGGCTTTCCGATTTCAATAAGGTGGGAGGTTGGGCTGTTAACGCCCGGGTTGCAGTTGAACTTGCCGACCTGGGAAGGATTCAGCTTACCGGCAGCTACACCAGCTCAGGCTTTGGAACCCTTGAACAAAAACAGACCGAACGGCTGATGGAATCGGCTCTGGCTTTCGGATTCAACACCGACCTGGAATTGGGCAAGTTCTTCCCGGCCAAAACCGGCATCCGCATCCCGATGCATTATGATTTTTCAATGTTGGTGTCCAATCCGAAATATGATCCGCTGAACCCCGACCTGTACCTGAAGGATGTGGTCAACGCCTTTGACAACCAGAAACAAAAAGATTCAATCAAACAGATTACACAAGGCTATACCCAAACCACGAACTTCAACCTGATCAATGTCAGGAAAGAGCGGGTTAACGAGAAAAAACCAAAAGTTTACGACATTGAGAATTTTAACATAAGTTATTCCTATTCTGAAATTTTCCACAGGGACGTGGATGTATCCTATGACCTGAGGAAACATTATTCAGGCGGACTGGGATATACCTTTTCGGCAATACCAAAAAACATAATGCCTTTCCAGCGATCAAAGGCGTTGAAAAGTTCCAAAGCCTTCGCACTGATCAAGGACTTTAACTTCTATTATCTTCCCAAGTCCTTTACGTTCAGAACCGATATGAACCGTGACTTCAACCAGAAACAGTTCAGGAATAAAAGCAATGCCATTGTGCCCATGGAGACTTTTTATATAAAACGATGGGAATGGAGCCGGATATTTGACCTGAAATACGACTTTTCAAAATAGTTGAAGATATCGCTGGTAGCCAATACCAATGCTTATATCAACGAGCCTCCCGGCAAGATCGACCGTTCAAACCGTGATCAGGTTTGGAGTGAAATTTTTTCGTTCGGAACAAAAAACAACTATAACCAGGTTCTCAATGTTATGTGGGAAGTCCCGATAAATAAAATCCCATATCTTGATTTCATCAACCTGAGTGCAGGGTACCAAACCACATTCCATTGGACTGCTTCGCCGATTTCCATCCAGGCCCAGTATGGCAATACCATTGAAAATGCCAATACCAAAACCCTGAACGGTGGTTTCAACCTGGTAACGCTTTATAATAAAGTCGCATACCTGAAAAAGATTAACCAAAGTACGGCAAGCAGCCGGTCGAACAAACCCGAACCTTCCAAAGCTCCCAAAGATAAAAGTCTGGCCAAACAGGATTCCTTGAAACTGGAAAAAACCGGCCCCAGTTTCGGCAAGGTTTTACTGGATGGAACCGTGCGTTTCCTGATGGGTGTCAGGATGGCAAAATTTACCTATACCCAGGGCAATGGAACCATGCTTCCTGGTTTTATACCTGAACCAATAGCGCTTGGGAACGATTGGAATGTGAATGCTCCCGGCCTTGGATTCGTGTTTGGTGATCAGCATGATATTCGTACCAATGCAACAAACCACGGCTGGATTACCAACGATACAATGCTGAATTCGATATACGCCAACAAATTCATTGAAAATCTGAATCTGGCCGTCAGCATTGAACCAATCAAGGATTTGCGCATTGAGGTGATAGGCAACCGACAGTATTCGAAATCACACCAGGAGTATTTTAAGGCAAATTCCGCCGGGAAATTCGGATCCTTTTCCCCAATGGATCAGGGAACTTTTTCAATGTCCTACATCATGATTGCAACATCCTATGTAAGTGATGACGGATCGGGGAAATCACCGACATTTGAAAAAATGAAACAGTACCGGCTGCAAATTGCACAGCGCTATGCAGCGCAAAACCCAAATTCGACTACAATTACCGACTCTACCGGATTTCCGCAAGGATACGGGCCAACTGACCAGGAGGTTCTTACTTCGGCATTCCTTGCAGCCTATTCAGGCAAGGATCCTACAAAAATAAAACTTACTGCATTTCCCCAGATCCCACTTCCCAACTGGCGGATTACTTACGATGGATTGGTAAAGCTAAAGATGTTCAAGACCTGGCTGCGTACCATGACACTTACCCATGCCTATATTTCGAGTTACAGTGTGGGCAGTTTCAACTCGAACATCCGGTATGATGAACAGAACGGCATGCCAGTGGTTATGGATAATGCCGGCAATTTTATTCCCCGGGCTCAAACTTCGGTCGTTTCCATCACCGAACAATTCAATCCCTTGTTAAAAATCGACATGGGGTTCATCAACAGTCTGCTTGCCAGTGTCGAATTGCGCCGCGCACGGAATATCTCCCTCAGCTTTGTAAATAACCAGCTTACAGAAATCAGCAGCAATGAATTTATCGTGGGGCTGGGATATCGTTTCAAAGGAATCAAGATCAATTTCTCAGGAGCGCTCGGGGGCGGAAAAAAATCAAAAACCAACAGCGACCTGAACGTTAAACTTGATTTTTCTATCCGCAAAAACAAAACGGTATTGCGTCGTGTCGATCAGGATATAAACCAGATATCAGTCGGGCAGCAGGTTACATCGATCAATTTTTCGGCCGATTATAACCTGAGCGTCCGTTTCAACGTTCGTTTCTACTTCGATAAAATTATCAACTCCCCTTACGTCTCCAACCAATACCGCACCTCCAATACCAAAGGTGGCATTGCGCTCCGGTTTACCCTCGGTCAATAGACCCACCACTAACCCATCGCACTATGCAGAAGGGCAGGGGCAGGGATCATGGAAAAAAATGAATCTTCGCTGGGATTTCGAAAAAAAGATGTATTTTTGAACAAACATTAAAACTAATTAACTATGAACGTTCCAGCAAATCTCAAGTACACAAAGGACCATGAATGGATTAAGGTTGATGGGGAAAATGCATTGATTGGGATTACGGATTTTGCCCAGCACGAATTGGGTGACATCGTTTTTGTAGAGGTGGAAACAGTTGGCGAAACTCTGGGGAAACACGAAACTTTTGGCACCATCGAGGCTGTCAAAACTGTTTCTGACATGTTTATGCCTGTATCCGGAGAAGTTTTGGAATTTAATGAAGAACTTACCACAAAGCCCGAAGTAATCAACCAGGATCCATATGTGAATGGCTGGGTGATTAAAATTAAACTTTCCGATGCGGGAGAATTGGACGGTTTGCTTGATCCTGCACAGTACCAGGCACTCACCCAGTCCTGATCAGCATAATCAACTATTCATTTCATTTGCGAACATTCCTGAAATATAACCTTTGGGCTATCCTTTGGGGATTGTTCATCATTGTGCTGATGGTTGTGCCAGGTAAAACATTCCCGAAACTTCCTGGTTTCATCGATTTGTTCAAGCCCGACAAACTCATTCATCTCTTTATCTTCGGGGTTTATGTTTTACTTCATATCCGCGGGTTCTTAAAGCAGGATACTTTTCCAAAGATCAGAAAGCATGCAGTGCCATTCGCACTTATCCTTGGTATGATGCTCGGAGCCGGTACCGAATTGCTGCAGCGCTATTACATCCCTTTCCGCCGGGGTTCAATTTATGATTACATAGCCGACATTGTGGGTTGCCTGCTCGGATGGGGAGTTTTTGTAATGCTGGAGCAGAGAAAACTGAGGAGTAGCAGGTGACAACATGGACAAGCATCAAAAATCCAAAACTAATAAACTGAAGGTTAAAGGGAAATCCGAACCATCCGTTATTCTGGTGCGTTTTATTGTACCCCTGAGCATTATCGTTTTTACCTTCATCTTATATGGCAATACCTTAAATCATTCCTATGCGCTGGATGATGATATGTTTACCAGGCAGAATGAATTTGTAAGCCAGGGATTTCAAGGTATTCCCGCGATCTTTTCCAAAGGGTTCCTATACGGGTTTAACAAGCACAACGATCAATCCTACCGACCGGTTTCGTTGATGACCCTGGCGGTCGAAGTAGGTTTTTTTGGCGAAAATCCCGAATCGCACCATCTCTTCAATGTGCTTTATTATGCGCTTGCCTGCCTGCTTTTCTTTTTCGTTCTGAAAAGGATCTTTTTAAAATATCCAATCATCGTCCCCATCCTGATGGTTTTGGTCTTTATTGCGCATCCTATTCATACCGAGGATGTCGCAAATTTTAAAAGCCGCGATGAAGTACTTAACTTTCTTTTTCTCCAATGTTTATTGCTGACCCTTTTCCGATTCGTTGATACGAATAAAAAAGGATACATCTTGCTAAGCCTGCTGTTTTTTTTCCTGGCGCTGCTGACCAAGGAACAGGCCATCACCTTCCTGGCGCTGGTTCCCCTGTTCCTCTATTTCTTTTCAACCCTCCCCTGGAAACGTATCTTTTATATTCTGTTGCCTTTTATTGCAGTGGCCGGCATTTATTTACTGATCAGGTGGTCAATTCTTGACTCAATTACATTCGGGGAGAAAATGACCATACTTAACAACGGATTGATGGCAGCCAGCAACGCATACGACCGGTTAGCCACAGCTATATTCATCATTGGAAAGTATCTCCTGCTACTTTTTTTTCCTCACCCGCTTAGTTACGATTATTCGTATAACCAGATTCCGATCGTTTCGTTTTCCAATCCCTGGGTGATCCTGACCGTTGTCATTTTTTGCGCATGGGGGCTTTATGCCATTTTGCGTTTCCGCTCAAAGGAGATATACAGTTTCAGCTTTTTCTTTTTTATTTTTACCATGTCGGTCGTGTCCAATATTTTCATTTTTATCGGATCTACGCTTGGAGAGCGGTTTTTGCTTATTCCTTCCATGGTATTCTGCATGTGTGTTATTTTCCTGGCAGGAATGGTCACAAGGACGGATCTCCAAAAACCCACTTTGAAAAAAATTACGCCATTCCTCGGCATTGTTGTCATAATTTTAGGACTTTACGCTTATAAGACTGTCAGGCGCAATCTGGATTGGAAAAACAATCTGACCCTGTTTGAAGCAGATATAAAAACTGTTCCCAACAGTACAAAGGCTCAAGGATCATTGGGTTGTGAATATCTTGCGCTGGTGCAGTCGTCGTCGGATCCTGCTGAAAAACAAATGTATTATGAAAAGGGCAAAGCTTGTTTCCGGAAAAGTCTGGAGATTTGCCCCATCAATAACCATTCCCTCTATAATTTTGGTGTGCTGGAATTAGCTTCCGGCAACTTCCCCGAGGCGGAAATCCTTTGCCGTAAAACGGTCCTTCTCGATCCGCGTGATTACAATGCCTGGAACAATCTCTGTTTTTTATCAGTCAAACTCGAGCAATATGACAGTGCAATTTTTTATATGAAGAAGCTGCTGGAGTTCACACCCGACGATGACGTAATTGCTGGCAACATCGGCGCCATTTATCAGCGGAAGAATGAGTATGCCAATGCCATCGGGTATCTTAAAAGAGCTTTAGCCATCAATCCCGGGCGGGCGGTTACCTACGATAACCTGATCCTGATCTATGAAAACCAGAGCGACACAGCGAATGTGAGGTATTATAAGGAACAAAAGGCACAATATATCAGGTAGGTAATTATAACGGCTATCAAATGCTGCGGCGAACAGGCGAATGCCCCGCAGCGTCACACAACCTCCGGATCATTCAGGATTTTTCCGTGTGAAAATGGTCGTAGACGATTCTGGCCCTGGCTTTTCCGATAACTGCCTGTAGTTCGTCCAGCGACGCCATGCGGATGTTCTTCACCGACTTGAATTTCCAGAGCAGCTTTTGATTGATGGTGGTTCCGATACCGGCGATTTCAACAAGCTGGGGCGACATGGTCGCTTTTTCGCGGCGGCGCCGATGATGGGTGATCCCGAACCGGTGGGCTTCATCCCGCATTTGCTGGATAATTTTCAGGGTTTCCGATTTTTTGTCAAGGTACATCGGGAGTGAATCCTTGGGATAGTAGATCTCTTCCAGTTTTTTTGCTATCCCGATTACGGTCATCTTACCTGAAAGGCCTAACGCGTTCAGGCTATTGAGCGCTGCGCTTAACTGGCCTTTGCCCCCGTCAACAATAACCAGTTGGGGCAATGGCTTCTCTTCATCCATCAATCGCTTGTATCTTCGGAAAATGACCTCTTCCATCGAAGCAAAATCATCGGGACCCTCCACCGTTTTGATGTTAAAATGGCGGTATTCACTTTTATCCGGCCTTGCATTGATAAAGCAAACCATGGCAGCAACCGGGCTGTCGCCCTGAATATTTGAGTTGTCGAAACATTCAATGCGCACCGGTGGTTCAGTCATGCGCAGATCCTTCATCATCGTGTCGAGGATGCGCCGTGATTTATGTTCCGGATCCACCAGCTCCTTTTGTTTCTCGCGTTCAAGCTGGTAATACTTCACATTGCGTTCCGACAGTTCAAGTAGTTTTTTCTTATCACCGATTTTAGGAATGGTAAAAGTCAGTCCGGGTATTTCGTAATCCATCGCAAAGGGAACAATGATTTCGGGTGAAACGCTTTCAAACCGCTGCCTGATCTCGGTTATGGCAATCGAGAGTAGCTCTTCGGGACTTTCATCCAGTTTTTTGATCATCTCGATGGTGTGAACCTGAATGATGGCGCCATTCATCACCTTCATAAAATTGACATAAGCATGCAATCCGGCGCTGATTATTGAAAAAACATCCACGTTGTTAATGGTTGGGCTGACCACGGTGGATTTGCTCTGATATTTGTCGAGCAGTGCCAGTTTTTCCTTCACAAAATGCGCCTTTTCAAATTCCTGGGATGCAGCATAACTCATCATCAGCTCCCTGAGCTGTTTTGCAACCATGGTGATGTTGCCCTTGATGATCTCTTTGATTGCGGCAATCGATTTGTCGTAATCGTCGGCGCTTTGATGACTTTCGCATGGACCTTTGCAATTTCCGATATGGTATTCAAGGCATACCTTAAATTTTTGTGAGTTGATGTTCTTTTCAGTCAGCGACAGCGAACAATTCCGCAGCGGATACAATTGACGGCTTAGTTCGAGCAACGTATGCATCAGCCGCACATTGGCATAGGGACCAAAATAGGTTGAACCGTCGCGGATCACGTGCCGCGTTGGAAAAATGCGTGGAAATGGTTCATTCCTGATGCAAATCCATGGAAAGGTTTTATCATCCTTCAGGGCAACATTGTAATGAGGCTGGTATTTTTTGATCAGGTTGTTTTCGAGCAGCAGGGCATCCTGTTCTGTTTCCACGACAATGTACTTGATGTCGGAAATCCTGCGTACCAACATCTGAACCTTTCCGCTGATGGAGTTGATCTTAGAAAAATAGGAACTTACCCGTTTTTTAAGATTTTTGGCTTTGCCGATATATATGATCTTGTTTTTCTCGTCGAAATATTGATACACCCCCGGCTTGTGGGGCAGATTTTTCACGATCGGTCCGAGATGAGCGAAGTATTTATTCAGCGCATGTTCCACAATTCAAAAGTTGGTCAGGAGGCAAAGTTATACCAAATTTGCAATCGAGCTACCTTAACCGCTCTACGCACGGGGACCAGAGTTGGTCAGGGTTTTCCTGGCAGATAGTGTGAAAGCATCTGAAACAGTTTGGCTTTACTGATGGGTTTTGGAAGATAATTGTCGCATCCGGCTGCAAGGCTTTTTTCCTTGTCGCCCATCATGGCAAAGGCGGTTTGCGCGATTACCGGAAGATCTTTCCTGATTGCTTTGATCTCCCTGGCCAGGTCCCATCCATTTGCATCAGGAAGCCGCATGTCGAGCAGGACGAGGTCAACCGTGCCGAGGTCAGGATATATCTTCCGCAAATCGCTGCCGCTAAAGGCCAGGAGCAGTTCAGCGCCGGTATGGGCAAGCACGATCCTCAGGAATTCCATATTTGTAGGATCATCTTCCACCAGTACTAATTTTTTACCGGGCCACAGACGAGTTTCAGGCACGGCGGGGGTTTGCTGCAACCCGGCTTGCGGAGCTTCATCCCGGGTGCAGGAGGGCCGGTCATGTTGTTCAAAAGGCACAGTGAAAAAGAATGTACTTCCCTTCCCGGGTGTCGATTCCAACCATATTTTTCCGCCAAGCAACTCAACAGACCCTTTGCAGATAGCCAGCCCAAGGCCGGTGCCTCCATATTTGTGATGATCGGCGATGTCGGCCTGCCTGAATGTTTTAAAGATCAAATCCTGGTTTTCGGGTGCGATGCCTATGCCGGTGTCGGAAACAAAAAAGGTGATCATCCCGTTTGCGGGTGGAAGATAACCACAGGATATAGCGCCATGCATGGTAAATTTCAATGCATTGTCGAGCAGGTTGAACATGATCTGCCGGATAATATATGGATCGCTGACAAAGACATCCTGACCCACAGGCAAGTTTTTTTCACATTCCAGTTTCAGATGGTTTTTTTTGACCCGTTGAATTTTTTCCAGTGTCACTGTTTCCAACTCCTCGAGCAATTTATTCAGATGAACCTCACTTTTTTCCATGGTGGCGTCTCCCGATTCAATCCGGGAAATATCAAGAATGTCATTGATCAGGTGCAGTAAATCGTCAGATCTTGACTTGACAATCCCTGCGTAGGTGTTGCGTTCAACCGGCGTAAGATCGATATCGGTAAGCATTCCTGCAAATCCCACAATGGCATTCATCGGTGTGCGGATCTCATGGCTCATGTTGGCTAAGAAATCAGATTTCAAACGGTCGCTCTGTTCTGCCTTTTCTTTGGCAATGACCAGTTCTTTCCGGGCTATTTCCCGCTCAATATAGAGACTTAATTCATGAGCGATCATCTCTAAAAGCACGGCACTGGATTTATCATAGGCAAACGGATCGTTGTAGCTTTGAGCAACCATGGCTCCGATCACTTTTTCATCGGTTATCAGCGGAACACCTAACCAGCATGCTGCTTTCGTTCCCACCAGGGTAAGGCCGTTTTCTTCGGCGATACGGTCAATTTCGTTCCTGGTAAGCAGCAGGGTGGCTTTCTTTGTAACAACCAATCCTGATAAGGAGTTCTCCGCTTTCCATTCTTCAAATTCATCCTGTTCATCAACCCAGATTGCTTTATGCAATGTCCTGGTCTCCTCATTGTAAAAAGCAACGAAAAAATTGGTGGTGTCGATCAGACTGCTTAACTGATCTTTGGTCACGATCATCAGTTCTTCCAGACTGCCGGAGGTCAAAGCGGCTTTTGCAATGTTATACTGAACCTGTTGAATCTTCTCCAACCGTTTACGGGCCGTAATATCATGAAAATTGATTACGATGGCTTCAACAGCCTGCTCGGCAAACAGGTTGGTGAAAGTACTCTCAATCCAAAGCCAGGTATTGTTCTTATGCCGGAACCGGTATTCGCACGTTATTACTTTTTCAGGGAATTGTTGTATTTCAACAAGGTTAGCAATTACGGCAGCCAGATCATCGGGATGGGTCAGCCCGACTGGAGAAAGGTCGGTAAGTTCCTCCGTCGTAAAACCAAACATTTTTCGGGCAGAATTGCTGACATATTTAAATGCACCTTCGCGGCTGATAAGGGTTATGGCATCCGGTGAATTCTCAATAAGCAGTTTGAAGCGTGATTCGCTCTGCTTCAATTCAACTTCCTTTCTGGTTATCTCGGTAACATCCATGGCCGTTGAAACCATGATGTTTTGTTCAAACAAAGGGATATTTGACGCGTTGATCACATGCCGGGACCCATCCTGATGTGTAACGAGACAATTTTCCCAATGCATTCTTGACAAATCTCCCGATTCAATATCGGCCATCACCCGTTGCATCAATTCGTTCCGGTAGGTTTCATCGGGATATACTTTGTTAAAAAAGCCGGCAATACTTCCCATTTCTTCTTGTGGCCAGCCATAAATATTTTCAAATTGCTTGTTGATGTAAAAAGCAGTGCCATCGTCGATTTTATTCATCGCAATGGCCATCGGAAGATTGTCCAACACCGTTTGAATAAAGGTGTTTTTCCGTTGAATCTCTTCTTCATTGCTTTTTCGTTCAGTAATATCGGTCATAATGTTATGGGTAGCCGGCCGGCCTTGCCATACGATTTGTTGTGCACTCAACGAAACCCATCTGATCTCACCTCCCGGCCCGATTACCCTGAATTCGGAAGATTCGGGAACAGGTTCACCGGTAATTCTTTGCTGATAACGGCGGAAAACCAATTCGCGATCCTCTTTATAAATAAAATCTATCAATTGTCGTCCGATAAGTTCTTTTTCGGGAATTCCGAGCAGTTGGCAAACTTTGGGATTGGCAAACATGAATACCCCATCCTGCGCAACGATGATGGCTTCGTTGGCCTCTTCAATGAGCATCCGGTATTTTTCTTCACTCTCCCTGAGTGCCTTTTGAACGGTATATTTTTCTGTTACATCAGAAAATACCAGAACAACCCCGATGATTTGTCCCTCCTTGTTCAGGATGGGCGCTGCACTGTCGGCAATATGGTATTCAGGGCCATTTTTTGAGATCAGCAACGTATGGTTGGCTAACCCGAAAACTTTTCGTTCCTTGAAAACAAGATCAACCGGGTTGGCGATGTTTTCGCGGGTCACAGCATTGATGATTCTGAAAATTTCATTGAGTGGTTTTCCTTTGGCTTCTTCAAACATCCATCCACATAGTTTTTCAGCCATCGGGTTCATGCGTTCAACCCTTCCTTGAATATCGGTCGATATTACACCATCGCCAATGGAATTTAATGTGATCGTCAGATTTTCTTCATTTGCCTTCAATGCATCTTCCAGCCTTTTCCGTTCAGTAATATCGGTTATGCTGGATAAAAGATAGATTTCATCTTTTATCCTGATTAACTCACAGGAATACAATCCAAAGAGGATGATGCCGGCTTTTGTTCTGAACTGAAATTCCAGATCGGATATCTTTTCTCCATTTTTTAGTTTCGAAACCACAAACAACCTGTCCTCCTCATTAAACCAAAGATGCAACTCAATCGTGGTCTTTCCGATTACCTCTTCATATGAATATCCGGTAAACCTGATGAAGCTCTCATTCACTTCATGGATCAATCCGTCGTATGACCTGGTAATTGCGATAGCCTGGAATGCAGACCTGAACGTAATGGCAAATTTTTCTTCACTAAGGCGGAGTATCTCCTCAGCTATTTTTTGTTGCGTAATGTCAATCATGCTGGTGAGGAAATAAATGGGTTTCCCATCCTTGTCACGCTCAAGGATTGAACTTACATCGCACAACACAATGTTTCCTGTTTTATGAATATACCTTTTTTCCCAGCGAAAAGATTGTATTTTTTTCTGCAAAATTGATTGCATGATCTGTCGATCATTGGCTACATCGTCGGGGTGGGTGAGCTCATACCATTTTCTAGTCTGAAGTTCCTCCTGGCTAAAGCCTACAATGTCACAGAATGCCTGGTTAACAATGATGTTCCCATCCAGACGGGTCATGGATTTGCCTACTGTTGAATGTTCAAAAAGGTTCCGGAACCTCTCTTCGCTTTGCAACAGCTTTTTTTCAGCCAGAATTACACGTCTAGCTGCTTCGACTCTTGCCATTAGTTCACGGGGGACAACAGGTTTTATCAGATAGCCGTCTGCACCGGTTTCCAAACCATCGGAAATATCATCCGGACTGGTTTTTCTCCCAGAGACAAGTATGATGTAGATCCTTGAAAGGCTGGGATCTGCCTTGATTCTCTGGCATAATTCAATCCCGGAGGTATCGGGCAGCATTACATCGAGCAGCAGCAGCTCGGGCCGGAAATCAAAAACGGTTCCCATACACTCCTTGCCATCCACTGCCGTTTTTACCGTGTAACCCGCCTTGATCAACAATTTTTTGCTGATGGAGCGCAGATCGGAATCATCGTCGACCACCAGTATTCTGAATTCGCCTGTTGCGTTCATATCACGACCAGTTTGTCACTTTCAATTATAAACACTGGCTGATTGTCAATCATTCAGTGGTAAAAAGGGTATATTTTTCTGAATGCTTCGGCTGAAAGATGTGTTTTAAACAGTTCAACCCATTGATCGAGCTGGGCTAGCGGCTGGCTGTTTTATTGTCAATAAAACGTTAATCTTTCATTTAGCAATTGATACTGTTCGTTTGTAATCAAATACAAATAAATTAGTTTTCACAATCTGAACTTTGATGTAAATTACAACTTGCCTTCAACAGACTGATGTATTTTGAATGGTACATCCACGCTGAAAGTATGGTTAACAGATTTTTCGTACTGACAAGTTTAATATGTAACCGGTTTATCCTGATTTATTATTAATCACACAAACTTACGCAATAATTGTAAGTATTGTACGCACCATAAAAAAATCAGCAGCACCTGCCCAGGTATAGTGTTCTATGATGTGATTTCCGCTGATGTTCAATGTACAATTCACTATTTCCCTGTTGCACTACCTATTATTCCCAGGTATCTCAGCGTCTCCAGCGTCACCGTCTTCCTGGCCAAGGCGAAATCATCAACCATTTTTTGATCTTTTGGTTGCACCAGTGTTGCCAGGTAGTAAACGGTTCCCTTTGTTTCGATGAACCCGACAAACCATCCGTAATTGTTGCCATTGCGGATGGCCCAACCGGTTTTGCCGCTCAGGGTGTACTCAGGGGTTACTTCATTCACCATGATGGCTTTCATGGTTTGCATGACAGACTTTTTCAACGGAAGTTTTTCTTCATAAAGCCGACTGATGAAATCAACCTGCTGCCTCGGTGTGATCCTTGAATTTCCCTCCAGCCAGAAGATGTCGATGTTCTCAGGATGTACATCCATTCCAGGATAATTGATCTTGCTTAAATATTCATTCATGCGATCCGGCCCGATCATCCGGGCTAACTCCTGATAGCACGGAACACATGAAACCCGGAATGCTGAACGCAACGAAAGATCCTGCTCCCATTGAGGTGACGGCCGTTTTTTTCCGTCCCATCTGAAAATATGACCTGTATCAGTCACACCTGTTTCAAGTCCGATAAGGGTGTTGACAATTTTAAAAGTAGATGCAGGAAGATAACCACTGTCCCAGCGGGCAGGGTTATATCCGAAGTATCGGTTTTTCTGCTGATCGACAATCAGCATGGTTCCGTTAAGGTTGTATTTGTCGAAGATGCTCCTGAGGATCAGGATTGAGTCCGTTCCCAATTTCATGGCGGTCACATTTTTCATGATATCGTTGGGGATGGTCGCAGACAAAACATACTGGGCGATTTTCCACTGCCCGTCAGCCTTTATCAGGGTTCCCGAACCCCTGCAAAGTCCCATTTGTGTGTTCAGCAACTCGTTGAACCACGCTGTGAGGCCGTTAGCGTTGACATAGATATTCCGGCTGACCATTTTAAAGTTCCAGGTCTTCTTTTTGTCGAAGTGCGGCTTGCACCATTTACTGAATTCCGCTGTTGTCCAGTATTCGGAGGCATCAGTCCCAATGAATACACCGTCAGCAGCCATTGCGCCGATGTAGGCTTCATGATTGCCTTCGGCAGCGTCGCGGTGCCATTTTTCGAGTAGCTGGTTTACCTGGATTTTAATGCTGTCAATTGGCTGTTGGGCAGAAACTGGAGCTGGGTAAAACAGTGCAGCCATAAAAAGTGAAATATAAAATAGTCTGGAAATGGTCATGGCCCGGTCGTATTTTGTGAAAATAAATCGTTTTCAAAGGTAGATATTTCATAAATTATCAGACCTTTGAAAAAACAAATGAACCATGAAAAAACTGTCTCATTTTTTAATTTCAATATTCCTGTTTTCACTGCAAATCTCATTTGGTCAGATCAACTCCGATGAATACAGGGTGTTGAAAACAATTCCCATAGAAGGAAACGGCGGATGGGATTACCTCACTGTTGATAAACCAACGCAACGATTGTTTATCTCGCATGGTACCTGTGTTGACGTGGTTGATCTGAAAACGGAAAAAGTCATCGGGCAGATACCCAATACGCCGGGAGTTCACGGCATTGCCATTGTATCGGCGCTGAACAAAGGTTTTATCACGGCCGGCCGGATTGATTCAGTAATTGTTTTCGACCTGAAGACGTTGAAAGTTGTTGATAAGATAATCACCGGCAGAAACCCTGATGCCATCCTTTACGATGCTTACAGCAACAGGATCTTCACCTTCAATGGCAGGGGCAACTCCATAACTGCCATTGATGCAAAAACAAACAGTGTTGTGGGCACATTGTCCGTTTCGGGCAAGCCGGAAGCTGCGGTTTCAAACGGGAAGGGGATCATATTTTGCAACATCGAAGATAAATCAACGGTTGTCAGGTTTGATGCGCTTACATTGAAAATTGAGGCTGAATGGCCGCTTGAACCAGGGTTGGAACCGACGGGACTTGATCTTGACATCAAAAATGACCGCCTTTTTTCGGCCTGCAGCGATTCTAAACAACTTGTTGTGATGGATGCCAATACAGGGAAAATTATTACCATCCTGCCCATTGGCGCAGAGTGCGATGGGATCATCTACATTCCCGGCGATCACAACGTCATTTCGTCCAATGGTGAAGGAACCCTTACCGTGGTGCATCAGAATGGGCCTGACGATTATAAAGTTGCTCAGACGCTTGCAACCCGTCAGCGTGCACGAACCATAACCTACGATGAAACAACGCAAAGAATTTACCTGCCTTCGGCGCTGATAACCACTGATAATGGCAAACGCAGTGTAGTTCCCGGATCATTTAAAATCCTGGTAGTTTCAAGATACACCCTGTAATTACCAGCCCGGTATTTTTTATTATTTTGATTTCATCCCATCCCATCCCTGTGCAGTGAGCGGAACCGAAATCCCGTCGGGGGTAATCAGATACTTCCCCTCCGATGCGGCAGTCATGTGGCCGATAATGGTGATCCCGGCAATATCCTTTATCTTTTCATAATCACCTTGATTTACTGTGAACAGGAGTTCATAGTCTTCTCCGCCGCTCAGGGCAGCCACACTCGGGATTATCTTAAACTCTTTGGCAAGTTCGCGGGTGTATGGATCAATGGGGATTTTTCCCTCAAAAAGTTTGCATCCGACACCGGATTGTTTGCAAATATGCAAAGTCTCTGAAGCCAATCCGTCGGAAATATCGATCATGGCGGTCGGTTTGATCCCGATTCCGACGAGCAGATTGCGGATATCGGTCCGGGCTTCAGGCCTTAACTGCCGCCCGATCTGGTATTCAAACCCGGTTAGTTCAGGCTGCATTTCCGGGTCGATCTGAAACACCGATTTCTCACGTTCAAGGATAAGCAGTCCCAGATAGGCGCTGCCCAGATCGCCTGTAACGCAGAGCAGATCGCCGGATCTCGCTCCGCTGCGGTAGGTAACTTCTTCTTTTTTTGCTTCCCCTATAATGGAAACGGAGATCATCATTCCCTTTACGTTTGAACTGGTATCGCCGCCTACCAGGTCAACCTTGTATTTATCACATGCCATGATAATCCCCGCATACAATTCATCGAGTGCTTCGGCTGAAAACCGGCTTGAAACAGCCAATGAAACCGTCATCTGCCTGGGAATGCCGTTCATTGCGGCAATGTCGGAGATGTTCACCACAGCAGCCTTATAGCCAAGGTGTTTGAAAGGCATATAGGTCAGGTTGAAATGGATCCCCTCCACGAGCAAATCGGTTGAAAGGAGAAGCACCTTCGCACCTGCATCAATCACGGCGGCATCGTCTCCAATCCCCCTGAGTGTTTCAGGATGATAGTACTTAACATCCCGGGTAAGGCGGTCGATCAGGCCAAATTCACCCAGCTCGGCCAGGGAGGTAAGTTTTGGCTTGATTTCACCTGGTTTTTTATCTTTTTTCTCGTACATACACGTTAGTTCAATATATTTTGGTTTCGGAATATTTCAGGGGTCAAAATTACGACTAAATGGTGGAGTGAACTCAAGATTAATTTATTGCATCATTATGATCATTAAAAGACAAATCCCTTTGGGGATTTTATGTGGGTAGAATAACCGGGATAGGTGCATTATTTCGTCCCGTACGGGACGAGATGGTTCTAAAAACATTCGATTTCTAACCAGATTTTGTGCCTACGGCACAGTCTTACCTACATATTATTTTTTTCCGGGTTGTAAAATGCCAGGGATAAACGCATCATTTTCAGATTTCTTTCTGGTTGCCTTTGTTAAAACGAAATACAAATACGAGGTAAAAAGCAACCAGAAACACGCCGAAACCGGAAATCATAAACATTGCCTTCGAACCGATGGCATACCAAAGCACACCGGCAAGCGAACTGGCCAGAAGGGTGAAAACACTGGCCATGCTGTTGTAAAATCCTATGGCCGTGGCAGTGTCAGATTTGGCAGCCATGTTTGAGATGAGCGCCTTGGAAATCCCCTCGGTACAGGCTGCATAAAGACCATATAGAAAAAACAGGAATCCGAAAATGACAATCGATGGAGCAAAGCCAATCCCGGTATAAACGATGGAAAAAAGAAACAACCCTGCGATCAACATTGTTTTCAGGCCAATTTTATCAGCCAGAACCCCTGCAGGGTAAGAAAAAAGGGCATACACCAGGTTGTAAAATATGTAAACCCCGATCATCATCGTATCTGAAAGGTTGCGTTCTTTCAAAGCCAGCAGTAAAAAGGCATCCGAGCTGTTGAAAAGCGTGAACATCAGCAGTCCTGCAACCAGGTAACGGAATCCGGGAGATGCCTTGCTCCAGTATTTCAGGTAGGAGAAGAAACCAACAGAAGGTGGTGCGGCAGCAGTGGAGTGAGGCAGTAGACTAAAACCTCCGTTTGTGGCTCCTGATGTGACTTTATGACCCTGCTTCCCTGAAACTTTGTCCTTTAACAAAAACGTCAGGGCAATGGCGATAAGTCCGGGAAAGAAGGCGAGGAAAAACATCCATTTGTACTGACCGGGATAATACCACAGGAAAACCAGTGCAACGATTGGTCCGATAGCTGCACCTATAGTATCCAGTGAACGATGAAATCCAAAAACCTTCCCTTTATGTTCCGGGGTGGTTTCATCGCTCAGCATGGCATCGCGGGCACTGGTACGGACTCCTTTTCCGAAACGATCGAGGGTGCGGACAAAAAAGATCCAGACCGGTGCCGTAAAGATAGCCATCAATGGCTTTGAAATCGCACTCATGACATAGCCAGAACGGACAAAAGGAACCCGTTGTTTGCGTACATCCGATAAATTTCCGAAATAACCTTTGCTTAACCCCGCCGTAGCTTCTGCAACCCCTTCGAGAATTCCGATCAGCAAAACGGAGAAACCAATCGATTTAAGGTAAATTGGCATGATTGGATAGAGCATCTCGCTGGCTATGTCGGTGAAGAGGCTCACGAATGATACCAGCAGAATTGTACGGGTCAGGATCTTTTTGGAGGCAGGCATTTGGTGTCGTTATTGGTTTTTGGCAGGTGGACTAATGGACGTATTTTACCCCGTTGCTTCTATTTGAGATACTCTCTCGCAGCAGTGCTTAGCTTGTAGTTCCAGTGTTTGCTGGCGTCCTCCGCGTTTTTCCTGGTTTCAGGGTCCGTGTATTTCAGCTTTTTAAGCAAATTAAAGGCATTGATGCGGGTTTCAAATTCGAATTTTGGTCCGGTGTAACCTGTCAGCTCCGGAAGATATTCGTTTTTTCCGCTGCCGATGGATATTTCAAGCCATTTCATCCGGATATTACTTCCGCGCCACCCTTCGTTTTGTTTGGTGAGATCAAGGTAATGGGCGGCATGTTGCGGGAATGATTTACACAGTGCTCCAAGTGCTAACTCTACATTCAGGTAACTTGAATCGTACAACATGCCCTCAACCGCACTTTGCAGCAAATCAGGAATCGGGTCCAGATTTTTCAGCGCCGATTTCCGTACATTGGCATCCTTATCGAGGAGAGCTTCCCTGTAAATTTCAACCACCTCCGGCGTATGGTTTGTACTCAGTTGTTCCAGGATCTCGGCTCTGATCAGCCAAAAGGTTTCTTTACGAAAAGCCATGGTGAGGATTTCCTGTTTCTTATCCATCGGAGCGCTGCGCAAGGCCAGCCAGGCATCATATCTGTCGATCATGTTTCGTGCCTTCATGGCCTGGGCTGCGAGTTGTTCAAATGTACGATCATAGGTTACCTTTTTCAGAATCTTCCGGCAAGGGTCAAAGAGTACAAAATCGACCTTCTTCTTTTGGGGATTCGGAATGCTGACATCCGTGTGCTTTTTTTCAACCCACGCGGTGAGCGTATCACGGCTTCCATCTGAATAGCACACTTCAAATGTGACAGGCATTTTGAACAACCCGGTCAATTCATTGATTTCCTGTACCTGGTTGACCTTGATTGCTGTTGACCAATTTCCAATTGAATCTATTATAAGCGAATCATGGACCGTATAACTGGGTTCACCACCCCGTAAAATCCATTCATCAAAAAACCAGTTGTAAGGTTTTCCGGTGACTTCATAACAACAGCGGATAAAATCGTTGGTTTCGGCATAATTAAATCCGTATTTTTCAAGATAATGCCTGATGGCATCTTTAAATTCACGATCCCCCATCACATCGCGCAGCATGTCAAGTACCAATGAGCCTTTCTGGTAGATCCGCTGCGTGCCACCCTGTGATCCCCCCACCGGATAGTTGTTTTTCTTTGACGCCTCAAACGCCAGGTTCATCTCATCATTTCGTATATTCTGGTAATAATCATCTCCATAAATACTTTTTTCGAACATTTTCGCATAATAGGTCCCGAAACTCTCGGTGAGCCACACATCGTGGTTGACAAAATGCGCCACATAATTGCCGAACCACTGATGAGCCAGTTCGTGGGCATTGACATTCACATAATTACGCTGCCACCATGCGCGTGGGTCAATCAGCATATAATCACCAAAAACCGTACTGGTAGTAGTTTCCATGGCTCCATACATATAATCGATTACCGGCGCCTCGCGATACACCGGATAGGGATATCTAACCCCCATTTCTGATTCGAAGAAACTGAACATCTGAGGGGTATATTTATACGTGGTGGCAACCCGGTCGGGCATTTCGGTGTAATACCAGTATTCGAGGGGCACTCCATGTGATGTTTCCGCTTTTTTATAACTGTAGCCGCCTATCACCAGTGCAGTTGAAAAATAAGGGTGATTTTTCTTCATCGCATAATGCCAGGTGCGGGTACCATCAGGGTTATCTTTTATTTCTATGCGTTCACCATTTGAAAATACGGTGTATTTTTTAGCAAATGTAACGAACATATCCACTGTGATCCGCCCGTCCATATATGGCAGCCAGCCATTCGGGCGATGTGCCCATATCTGCTTACGCTTGCCGGCTTCTTCCGGCTTCCATCCGATGAAATAAATTGCACCGGAAAGCGGGGTCGCTGTGTAGGTTATTTCGATACGGGAAGCGGGAAAAGGGTGGTGGAACGCTGGAGGCAACAAAGTGGATACGGATTCAACAACCAGATTGGATCCTGACTGATGGAATTTTGCCTCTTTGCCATTGATTTTAACCGAAGAAATTGTAAAATCGGGTGTTTGAAAAACGATTGAGTCGGTTTGATAACGGTTTGGAATGAAGGTAAACTCGGCGGTGCCAACCACAAGATTCTGTTCGGGTTTAAAACTAATATGGGCCGTCAGATGTTTTATGCTGATCGGTAGATCGGGCGGAACCGAGGCAGGATCGGCATAATAGGTGACAGTTTTCTCCTGTGCAAACGATTGATTGCCGGCACTGATCAGCAGGATAAAAACCGGAAAAAGCAATAAGAACGCAATGATATTACGTGTTTCTCGTATAAATTGTAATCCCATAGATGCAAAATTTTAGTATGTTTGTTCCCGGATCGTCTCTACCTTCCTGCCAGGATAATTCAAAAGTAGTAAAAATCAATGAAGAATACCCCGCTTAGCGAGAAACTCATTCTTTATTTCGTATTGCTTGGTATTGGTGCCATCCTGATCATCAGCACGGTATCCTTTTACAGCACCAAAAGAGCACTTTTGAGCAGGACATTCGACCAGCTTACCTCACTGCGAATCGTTAAAAAGAATCAGGTTGACCAGTTCTATGCCGACCGGGTCAGGGATATTACAACCATGGCGGAGACGGAGGAGATAAAGAATCCCAATCCTCTTCCTTCTGCTACGGCAGAGGAGCGTTCAACCAGAGGCTGCTGCGGGCAGGAGTTTGTCAGGAAGTTCCGATCGCTGGGAAAGTATTTTACAGCGTTTTACATCCTCCATGAAAAAGGCATATGTGCCCAGGGTTGCTTTAACGACACAATTGGTTCAAAAGCTCCCGTTATTCCTGAACCGTCCTATTCAAAACTCCTGTCTCAACTGGAGAATCAGCCGGTTGTGATTTGCGATGTTTCCTTTGATGAACAAACAGGCAACGCATATCAATTGTTAGTAACTAAAATAGCTGACAAGCATACCGCGAAAGATGGCATCAGCAGGATCCTGGCATTGGCGGTTTCCATCGATGGAATCAATACCATCATGCTGAACAACAACCCATTGGCAGGGCTTGGCCTGAGCGGGGAAACCTATCTGGTGGGATCAGATTACAGGATGCGTTCGTCATCACGGTTCCAATCCAATTCGATCCTGAAGACCATGGTTAAGACACAACCGGTGTTGAATGCCATGACAGGCAGGGAAGGATCCATCATAACCAGTGATTACCGCAACATCACGGTGCTTTCGTCCTATGGTAAGATCGCTGTTCCTGGTCTCAACTGGGCTATCCTTGCCGAAATTGATCTCCAGGAGGCCATGGTCCCGATTTATGCTACCCGCAACCGGATTCTTCTGCTCAGCGTGATCATTATTGTCATCTTTTTCGCCTTTGTATATGTTATTTCCAAACAGATCACCAAACCACTGATAAGGCTGAAAAATGCCACCATCAACCTGGGCGAAGGGCACTATGACCTTGCCCTGCCGGTTACCACCCATGATGAAATCGGCGCACTTACCGAATCCTTCAACATCATGGCCCGCCAGATCAAGGAAAAGACCACCGAACTGCAACAGGAGCGCTTCGGAAGGATGCGTTCGGTCATCGACGGAGAGGAGATGGAACGGCAGCGGCTCTCACGCGAGCTGCACGATGGCATAGGCCAGTCGCTGATTGCCATCAAACTGCGTCTCGAAAACCTTTTGTATCAGGATGGAAAAGACATTCGGAACTCCATCCATGAGCTGAAGAATTATTTTGATCAGATCATCGATGAGGTTCGCCGTATTTCGAACAACCTGATGCCGTCTGTGCTTGAAGTATTCAGCATTCCCATCGCATTCCGCAATCTCTTTTCTGAAACAGCGGAGCACAGCGGCCTGCGCATCCACTTTGAAGCAAAGGGCAATTTTGACGACCTTGATAAAAAGATCAAAACGTATATTTACCGGCTGACGCAGGAGGGGCTCAGCAACATCGTCAAACATGCCGAAGCCCGTGAAGTATGGGTGAATCTCACACGCAAAGCTGAATATCTTACCCTTATTATCCGTGACAATGGCAAAGGTTTCATCACTGAAACCGCCGGTAAAGAGGGTGGCAACGGTATTCACAACATGCGAGAACGGGCGAGTTTACTGAACGGGCAAATTGAGATATTTTCAATTCCGTCGAAAGGCACTACAATTACTTTAAACGTACCAATATTTAATACATATGTCAAAAATCAGGATTTTCCTAGTGGATGATCACCAGCTTGTAAGAGACGGGATCAAAGCTTTGCTGATGAGTGCCGAAGATCTGACTATTCTGGGAGAGGCATCTTCAGGCAAGGAGTGTTTTGAAAAGATCGCCCTTGAGCCACCCGACATACTGATACTCGATATCTCCTTGCCCGACACCAATGGCATTGAGGTCACAAAGAGGATCAGTGCTGAATATCCCGACACCAGGGTGCTTATCCTGTCGATGTACACCAGTGAGGATTTTATTTTTAATTCGGTGAAGGCCGGGGCACGCGGGTACTTGCCCAAGAACACTTCACGGGAAGAGCTCCTCAGCGCTATCCATGCCATCCATGATGGCGAAGAGTTCTTCGCCGATTCCATTTCACGGATCATGCTTAAAGGTTATGTCCGCAAAGCCAAGGAGGACGATACCATTCCGCAACGAGGTACAATACCGCTCACCACACGCGAAATTGAGATCCTGAAACTTTTCGCTGAAGGATTCATCAACAAAGAGATGAGCGACAAACTCGATATAAGCATCCGGACCGTTGAGACCCATAAAAACCACATTATGAAAAAGCTCGAACTCAAATCAACCGTTGAGCTGATCAAGTATGCCATCAGGAATAAGATTGTGGAGGTATAGGCAATAGGCAATAGGCAATAGGCAATAGGCAATAGGCAGTAGGCATTTGTCATTTGTCACTTGTCATTCGTCACTTAAAAACCCTTTTTCTACGTAAATTACGTATTCCCTCATCGGTCTTTACCCTATTAAATTTCAGTAGTTTACAGGATTGCAGGGAAGATGCAACTACCCTAACATTGCATGTGAAAACATTAACAAAACACACCGCAATGAAAAGATTTGTTGCTACGCTTAAACCGATTCTCCTGGCTGGGCTGCTAGTTATACAGGTTACCGGCCTGTTTGCCCAATTGCAGGATGAAAACAAGATGGAAGAAAAAACCGGCAACGCAGCCACCTTCAGTGCCGGAGCCGACCTGACGAGCCGTTATATCTGGCGTGGAGCCGATTACGGCAACTCCCCCGCCATCCAGCCATCTGTGGCATTCTCTGTTGCCGGCTTCAAGGCGGGTTTCTGGGGCTCATACGGACTGAGCCAATACTCGAAACAAATCAATGATACCACTGTTCTGGACAAGGGACATTATGCCGAGTTTGATTTTTACCTTTCTTACACATTGAAAGGATTTACCCTCATGGCATACGACTATTTTTTTCCTAATTCTCTTGACCCAAACAACGGGAACAGGTATTTTAATTTCAGGAACAGTAATACCGGACATACCTTAGAAATATGCCTCTCCTGGGCAGGACCTGAAAAATTTCCATTGCAACTCTATGCCGGAACCCTTGTATATGGCGCCGATAAGGGAAAAGATGCAACCGGGGTTTACGGAACAGGTAGCAAAAATAACTATTCCACATATCTTGAAGCAGCTTACCCTTTTAGCATCAAGGGATTTGGCGTCAAACCATTTGTTGGCGGTATCCCATTCGGCTCGGGATGGTATGGCCCCTGCGGCGGGGTTGTCAATGCCGGCTTGACGGTTTCGAAATCGATCGTCATTTCCAAGGATTATTCGCTGCCTGTTTTTGGTTCGGTTATCACCAATCCACAGGCACAGAGTATTTTTCTGGTGTTTGGAATCTCATTATAGGTAGAGGGGTAGTGAAATGGTGAAATGGTGAGATGGTGAGATGGTGAAATTAAAAAACGTTATGACAAAAAATAAGTTTCAATAGCAAATTGTAAATCGTTAATTAAATCTTTTTTATGGGAACAATTGATGTAGGTTCAACTGGGTTTATGCTGTTATCGGCAAGCCTGGTAATGTTAATGACGCCGGCGCTGGCGTTTTTCTATGGCGGGTTGGCTACAAAGCGGAATATTCTCGGGATCATGATCCAGAGTTTTGCCTCTTTGGGGTGGACAACCGTGTTATGGTTTATTTTCGGATATTCGCTCTGTTTCAGCGGGGGTGCCGGCGGCATTTTCGGCAACTTCGACAAGGCTTTTCTGAATGGTGTCACCATTGATTCGATGTATTCGGGCAACGGGAAGATACCGGAGATCGTATTCTTTGTTTATCAGATGATGTTTGCCATCATCACACCTGCCCTCATCACCGGCGCATTTGTTAACCGGGTTACCTTCCGTTCGTATATGATCTTCCTGACTGTTTGGCAGATCATGGTTTACTATCCGTTTGTACACATGATTTGGGGAAACGGGTTGCTTGCACAGTGGGGTGTACTCGACTTTGCCGGTGGCATCGTGGTTCATGCCACGGCTGGTTTTGCAGCATTGGCTTCGGTATTTTATGTTGGTGCCCGGAGCGATAAAAATTCAACGCCGAACAGTATCCCGCTGGTGGCCATCGGAAGTGGTCTTCTTTGGTTTGGATGGTACGGTTTCAATGCCGGCAGCGAACTGCAGGTAGATAAAATCACGGCACTGGCCTTTATCAATACCGATGTTGCAGCATCTTTTGCTACGGCTGCCTGGGTTGCCATTGAATGGATCCGGGAAGGAAGGCCTAAACTGCTGGGATTGTTAACAGGTTCTATCGCCGGTTTGGCTACCATTACCCCTTGCGCCGGATTTGTCCCGATGTGGTCGGCACCGCTGATCGGAATCGCTGCAGGAGCAACTTGTTACCTGGCAGTCCAGTTGAAGAACAAAATGAAATGGGACGACGCACTCGATGTATGGGGGGTGCATGGTGTTGGCGGAGTGCTTGGAACCATCCTGCTGGGTGTTTTTGCTACTAAAATGATCAATCCTGCGGTATTATCAGAGGGATTGTGGTTTGGCAACACTTCTTTTTTCTTTAAACAACTCATCACCGTGGTTGCGGCTTCGGCCTATGCCTTCATTTTTACCTATATCATGCTTGCACTGATTAACCTTGTTACCAGGGTACGGGTTTCGGAGAATGAAGAAAAAGCCGGACTCGATGTGGCCCTGCATGGTGAAAAAGCCTACGACGAAGGATCACTCTGATCGCTACATATCAAAAAGATTTTCACCAATTCAACAGTAAGGGCACAAAATTGTGCCCTTTTACTTTTTTTGCTAAGAGACTGTTTGAATTTATTTTAAATCCCTTTATGTGGGTAGAAAAACAGAGATAGATGTATTATTTCGTCCCGTACGGGACGAAATGGTTCTCATAACATTCGATTTCTACCCAAATTTTGTGCCTACGGCACAGTCTTACAAACAGAGATATATCAAAATAAGAAATTTAACAAACTCAGATTGACTATTCTGCTACTTAAAAACTGGCAAGGAGTTTAAGATTGAACATTCTTGGCGTGAGGTAATTCGGGACAGGCCACTGTTTGTCGTTGATATCCGTAATCCATTGATAAGACACTGTATTGCTGATCTGCAGCAGGTTGAAGATTTCAAGTGAGATCCACATGGAGTTAAATGCGCGGAATGGATTTTTCTTAGAAAATTTAGTTTCAGGCCCGATGATTTGTTTCGACAACCCGATATCCACCCGGCGATAAGCCGGAATCCGAAGGGTCTGGTCTTTCCGGGGCGAATTTGGAGGACCGTAAGGCAGTCCGGTTCCATAAACCATAGTCAGGTTCATCTTCCATGTGGGGAAGCCGGGGATGTAATCCTGGAAAAAGATTGAGAGATTAATGCGCTGATCGGTAGGACGCGGAATCCATGATCCTTCGAAGTATTCTTCTGTTTTCATGATGGATAAACTGGCCCAGGACTCAGCCCCTTTCACAAATTCGCCATTCACGCGAAAATCGATCCCGGCGGCGTACCCATGGGCGTCGTTTGTTCCGTAATACCTGATTTTGATGTTGTCGATCTCATATGGGATGAGGTGCTGAATATTTTTATAATAAACCTCCGTCACGAATTTAAAGGGACGTTTCCATGCCTTGAAATAATAATCACCAGCAGCTACCAGTTGAATGGAAGTTTGTGCCTTGAGTCCGGGAACAATATTGCCCTGTAAATCGGTCATTTCACGGAAAGTAGGTGGCTGGGAATATAATCCGGCAGAGATACGGAATACCGTTTCATGTTTCCAATGGGGTTTGAAGGAAACATTCATGCGTGGATTCAACGACAGCTGCTGGTTAAAAGTGTAATAGATTCCACGGAGTCCGGCTGTAAGCGAAATATCATTCGTTTCGTTTTTAAATGTCCAGGTATCCTGAATGAATCCGGAAAAGCGGTCAGTGTTGACCGTGTTGTTGTTATTGATAACATTGTAGAGGACCAGATCTCCATTCGGCGGATGCTGTGAACCAATTGAATCCAGTGGGTGGGGGAGGGAGTACCCGGCCGAATCCTGCAATTCCCACTCGTTTATTTTATAATTAAAGAATTCATGCTGGTATTTCAATCCCCAGATGATGTTGCTCCTGCCTTTATCCCAGGAACCCCGATGTTCAATGTTGAAAACGGTGCCATCCAGGTAATTCCGGGCATGCTGAAGATAGGCTCCGACACCCATGATCTCAGGAGGACCCTGAATGGTGCCCTCGTAAACCTGGAGTTTACCCAGCCAATATTCGCCGGAAATATCATAGGTTTCAGCCTCATATGTCTGGAAAATCGAAGAGATCAGCTTTAACCGGATGTTTTGTGCGGGTCTGAAGGTGATGGTAAGCGCCGTTAGCCAGTTCTCGTAATTGTCTGCTTCTTTTCCATCGAAGTAAACTTTCAGTTTGAAGACTTCGGACACAGAACCCCCAAAATTCGTTTCACGGGTTTCAGGGGTGAGTTTATAGGCGTTGTCGGTGTAGGTTCCCAGGAATGAAATCTCCCATTTTTTATTGATCTCGTAGTTGAGCATTCCCTGGACATCGAAGAAACGTGGTTTGTAGTTTCCTTTGGTGTCAAGACCTTTCAGAAGATAGGAGTTGGTCTTGTAACGCAAACCTATAAGGTAGGAGAATCTTTTTGCAAAGGTACCTTCAACATGGGCTGAGGCCCCAAGCAGGCTTACATCAAACGATCCGGCAAATTCAGTGGGTTTTTTGTATTTGATATCCAGAACCGACGACATTTTATCGCCAAATTTCGCATCGAAGCCTCCGGCAGAAAAGGAAATCCCTGAAACAAGATCGGGATTAAGAAAACTCTGTCCTTCCTGCTGGCCTGAACGAACAAGGAAAGGCCGGTAGATTTCAATATCATTGACAAAAACCAGGTTTTCGTCGTAGTTACCCCCACGCACCGAATATTGAGAACTCAACTCATTGTGAGATGAAACCCCGGGCATGGTCTTTATAAGATCTTCAACACTGGCATTGATGGTGGGAATGAAGGTGAGTACCCTTGGATCGAGGCGGCTGAAGGTGTTGGTCCTCAATTGCTGATCTTTTACCTCGATCGACCCGAGTTGGGTTGATGCAGGCTGAAGTGTACGGTTCAGTTCCTTGTGTTCACCGGGTTTCAGGCGGATTGAAACCGAATCGGTTTCATAGCCAACAAATGAAAAGAGAATTATCAACGCTTTATTGGCCGGAACAGCCAGGACAAATCGGCCATCTTTTCCTGTGGTGGAACCAGTGCTTGATCCTTTTACGGCGAGGTTCACAAATTGTTGCCCGGTCGTTGACCCTGACAGGGTCACCAACCCTGTCAGGGTGGCTGTTTCCTGTTGGGCAAAGATGGCAGTACTTAGTAAACTGAGCAGTAAAATGGGTATATGTAGCAGTTTTCTCAAAGCCAGATGTTATTTTAAGCGTTCCTGCTGTGATTTGAACTTTCCGTCTTTCCAGGCTTTGATAAACTTTGCCCAGGCAAAGACATTAAAAATACTGAAAGGTTGCTGTTGGCCAACGTAATAAAGCTTACTGGTTTGGTTGTCGATATAATTCCGGTAATTCATATTGGCATCCATGGGATAATTTTCTGCCATCATCCGGATATCTGCCGCCAACAGATTCTTGCGGGCAATTTCAAGATCGTCGTCAGGAATTTTAAGTTCTACAAAGGCCCGCTTGAAATCTTCGAGTGTTGGCCACGGGAAAATGAATGCTGCCGATAAGGTAAGTGTATCTGCGGTCATCAGTTGTATCAGTGAATATCGCTGTTTTGTGATGGTATCAGGGATGATGAACGAAGCCGGCTTGAACCCAAGTGCCGTAAAAACCACGGTATCTTTTTTATGTGCCACGAAAGAAAAATAACCGTTCACATCGCTGGTGGTCCCGCGGTGGCTGCAAATGTCAATGATTTTTGTATATGGTACCGGGTTGAGGCTGTCGGCGGTGATCGTCATGCCCGAAAATTGAACCAGTGTGCTGTTATCGTCAACCTCCTGAACCTGCTGTGAAAAGGTGAAAAATGGGAAAATAGTCAGCAGAAATAAAAAGGTCAGACTTTTTTTCATTCGGGGGATGTAGTTCTTAGACTTTTCAAAACGTGAAATCCTGCATTTTATTTCTTTTTAGCACGGGCAAAAAAAATGCTGTTACGGCGTAACAGCATTTTTTTCCCACGAAAAAAAATTATTTCGTAAGATATCCCTTTTCTCTTGCTTCCCTGATACACTCATAAACGCCTTTTTTGTTCATGTGGCGCAATCCTTCAGCAGAAACTCTCAACTTGATGTCGCGGTTTTCTTCTGCAACAAAGAAGGTCTTGGTCTGAATGTTGGGGCTGAACCAGCGTTTTGATTTTTTATTGGAATGAGAGACTTTATGTCCCTTAATTGCAACCTTTCCCGTAATTTCACAAATCCTTGCCATGATCGTTTCGATTAAAATGGTATTTCAAAATGGAGTGCAAAGATAGACCATTTATTTTAATCTACCAAAGAAAAACAAAAACCTTTAATAAAATGAATGCAAGCAATGAAAGCAATGAAAGCAATGCAAGCAATGCAATCAATGCATTGTCTGCATTATCTGCATTGCCTACATTATCTATATTGTCTGCATTGTATGTATTGTCTGCATTATCTGCATTTCCTGCATTGCTTGCATTATCTGCATTGCTTGCATTGTCTGCATTTACTACATTAATTTTTTCCTAAGCAAGTTCAGTGCCTGCAGGGCAGTCCTGCGGATGTTCCGATCCCGGCTATCACCAAACAGGTAATGCATGGCAAATACTTCATCCGGGGAGGCAATGGCAATCCATGTCGTTCCGACTGGTTTTTCAGGGGTTCCGCCATCGGGACCGGCAATGCCTGAGGTGGCAATCACATAATCGGCTTTAAACCGGTTTTGCAGCGAAATAGCCATCTCGGTTACTACCTGTTTACTTACTGCTCCGAATTTAAGAATGCTTTCAGATTGTACACCCAGAATTTTTTCCTTTACTTCGTTCGAATAAGCAACAACCGATCCTTTATACCAGGCCGAACTTCCAGGAACGCCCGTGATCAGGTGTGCAAGGTAGCCTCCTGTGCAACTTTCGGCAGTAGCAAGCATCGCATTTTTCTCTTTTAAAATTTTGCCGATAATTGCTTCGAGGGTTTCATCATCATAACCAAAAATGTATTCTGCGATAAGGCTTTCCAGTTTTATAACTTCGGCATCAACCTGTTGATGCAGGATTTGTTCCCCGTTACCCATCCCGGTCAATCTGAGACGTACAATACCCGGCTGCGGCAAATAGGCCAGTTTGATGTTTTCAGGAAGTTTATTTTCCCAATCCGCGATCTGTTCCGCAAGGAATGATTCTCCGATGCCCTGTGTCAGAATGGTTTTGTGATAGATGAACGGCGTATGATAAAGTTGTTTCAGCCGCGGAATTACCTGTTGGGTCATCATGGACTTCATCTCGAACGGGACACCCGGCATGGAGACGAAAATGGTCTTTCCACCTGCCTGACGATCCTTTTCAAACCACATTCCACGCGCAGTACCTAAGGCATTGGGCAGTCCGGTACAACCTTCCGGAAGCTCGGCCTGCTGCCGGTTGAGTTCGGTTACTGCATAGCCGCGCCGTGCAAACATTGCTTCCACATCGCAATAGGCCTCCTGGTTGAATACCAGTCTGGTATTGAAGAATTCACAAAGTGTGTGTTTGGTAATGTCATCTTTGGTGGGACCGATGCCTCCTGAAATCAGTACAATTTCTGCACGGGCTTCAGCTTCTGCCAGGGCTTGCAGGATATGCACCCGTGAATCGCTGATAACAGTAAACTGGTGCACCCGGAATCCGTTCAGATTCAGTTGCTCAGCCATCCAGGCAGCATTTGTATTGATGACCTGGCCAATCAGCAGCTCATCCCCGATGTTGATGATTTCAACGATCATATCACTTCTTCTTTTAAACGGGTGTTCAATTCCCTTACAGCTGTAAGACTTTCCATAAGTCCCGGAATGTAATCCGTTGATGCGATAAAGGTCCAGATATAGGCGACAATGGCATAAATGCGGCCGGTAGAGAATTTATCTACATCGACGGCAATAAAAAGTACAACGATAAAAATAACCATCAGCAAAACTTTGATGATCAGGTAATCGATCGAACTCCACCTGGCAATTTTAGTTTGTGGGATTATCATGCTGTTGTAATATTCATGGATCTTCGACATATCCCCGGCTTCGAAAATTTTGTATTGGTCCTCCCTGGTATCGTGGAGGTTTTTTTGCAATGTCACCACATTTTTCCTGTAAATATTGTTGATAAAGGCGATGGGAAGAATCACCAGTATGGCCACAGCAGCAATCCGCCAATCATAGAAAAACAGCGCAAAAACGGCACCAAAGGTGGCCGAAAGCTGCCATGTGACTTCCGGAAGCCGTTCTTTGAGGAAAACTATGTATTCTTTGGCCAGTTCGGCACGTGCAAACATGACTGAAATGGAGTATTCCTTTTTTTTCGAATAGGCAATCACGTTGGTGGCAGTGTCGGCAGTTATTTTCGCATACACCTTTCCGCTGAATAACCGGTGAAGGGTTCCGCCAAGGACATTCAGCAGGTAAACGAAGATCCAGATGACAAGAGGCAATATGTAATTGACCTGTTCCTTGTCATAAAATTTATCAATCAGGGCATCTAATAATTTCCCGAAAAAAGTCGGCTCAATAATCCATGCGATATTTTCAAGGAGCACAAAAGAGAGGACAAGTGCAATGGGATATTTAAACTTCTTTACGATCGTGGTAATGGTCATTCGGGAATATTTAGCGGATTTGCAAAATTACCAAATGAAGGGGTATCTTTGATGGATAAAAAATAATAATCAATGAAGAAGTTCAAATATTTGATATTCATTATTATATGTTTGTCAGTTTCGGGTTGTGACCATCCGCGGAAAATAAACGGGATGTATCGTTTTTATGCCGGAAAAAAGGGTGGTTTTGACATCTGGGTCGTGGATGGCTATAAAGCACGTCATAAAATTTACCAGGAATTTCTTTATGGCGGGAATGAACAACGTTACCCTTTCAACCCGAAAGGTGAAATATGGATCGACCATGCGGTTTCCTGCGAGGAGTACGAATTAACACTTGCCCATGAGTTGAATGAACGTCATCTGATGGCTAAATTCGGCTGGACTTACGACCGTGCGCATGATTCTTCGCTGGCCATCGAGGTGGTGATGAGGAGGAAGTTTGACAGCATCTGTCGCATGCATGAGGCCTCGCTTCAAAAAGTTTCTCCCACCGACCACAGCAACATGAAGGAGATTCGCGACTTGCCCGACAGCATCCGGCTTAACCGGATTTACCGGGTACCATTGCAAAAAAGGAATGGTGTTGCAGTTTGGGTCGTGGATGGTTACATGGTGCGGAAAACCATCTTTCCCGATTTCGGATTCAGCGGCAATGACAAGGGGTATCATTTCATTCCTTCAGGAGAAATCTGGATCGACGGGCAGATTTCAAGTGAAGAGACAGAATATTCTATCGCCGAAGAACTGATTGAACGGGAATTGATGATTGCAGGTAAGACTTACAGTGAAGCTTATATTGTCGCCATTGACGATAACCTTCAACGGCGCGACAAGATGGAAACCCTTATTAAAGCTCATCCTCCTGTGATCCTCCCCGATTCCCTTACCCGATATGCCGGTGACATTGATCCACGTGAAAAATAGCGGTCTCCGGTTTTTTTGTACTTTTGCAAAAATGCCTTGCTTATGCCTGTACTTTCTGAACCGGATCTGATCGTAAATGCCGACGGAAGTGTTTACCATCTTTGTATGAAACCGGAAGATTTATCTGATACCGTAATTGTGGTTGGCGACCCGGGTCGGGTTCACGAAATTTCAGATCATTTTTCAAGCGTTGACCACTCATCCTCAAACCGGGAATTCAATTCCTGCACAGGATATTACAAGGGTAAGCGGATTACGACATTGTCAACGGGCATCGGCACCGACAATTGTGATATTGTAATGCACGAACTGGATGCCCTGGCCAATTTCGACCTGACTTCGCGTATACAGCATACTGTACAACGATCGTTGAGCATTATTCGCATCGGAACCTCGGGATCTATTCAGCCGGATGTGCCTATCAACAGTTATTGTATATCAACACATGCCGTCGGGCTTGATAACCTGCTGCATTTTTACAAAGGAACACCCGGTATCCTTGACCGGGAGATGACAGAGGCCTTTGCCGTACATGCCCCATGGCCAGCGGACCTTTCAAAACCATATTTTGTGAAAGGTTCTGACCGGCTGATTGAAAAATTCAGACCATTTGCAGTAACCGGGATTACTGTCACTGCTCCGGGTTTTTATGGACCCCAGGGCCGCTTTCTGAGGTTGCCGCTCACCGATCCGGACATGATTGGAAAATTACAAAGCTTTAACCATCATGGCCATCGCATCATCAACTTTGAAATGGAAACCTCTGCGTTGTATGGACTGGGTGCTTTGATGGGACACGAAATGGTCACCATTTGCGCCCTTATTGCAAACCGTGCAACCGGACAATACAATCCGGATCACAAACATGTCGTCAACGACCTGATCGCGCTGGTTCTCGACCACATAACCCGGTCGTAGAGACGCATTGCAATGCGTCCCTACGACAGACGCATTGCAATGCGTCTCTACGACACACGCATTGCAATGCGTCCCTACGACAAACGCATTGCAATGCGTCCCTACGACAGACACATTGCAATGCGTCTCTACGACGGAAATAAACAACGGTATTCAATCATGACCCAACCAACCGAAAATACTACCTTGTCTGCACTGATCAAATTGCTGGATGAACCCGATGAACTAGCGTTCAGCCTGGTGCAGGGTCAGATTTTTTCTGTTGGGATCGATGCTCTGGACCCTTTGAAGGAAGCCATGGAAAATACATTTGACCCTTTGGTTCAGGAACGTATAAATTTCATTGTAAGTAAGTTAAATCAGGAGAACCTGTATGTCGATTTTGTCAACTGGCTTAATCTCAGTTCAGGCGATCTTCTTAAGGGATTCATTCTGGTATCAAAAACACAATATCCGGCATTGGATGAAGCAGATATCATCATGCAGATTGAACAACTGAAAATGGATATCTGGATTGAACTGCACGATAACCTGACTGCTTTTGAAAACGTCAAAGTGTTTAATCACATTCTTTTCGATATTCATAAATTTGATGGAAAAGCAAGTGATAAGCAGGCGCCTCAGCATTCCTGCATAAACACCTTTCTTGAGAGCCATAATGGCAGCCCGCTTGCTTTAGGTATATTATTTATCATTCTTTCGCAAAAACTGGGGTTGCCGGTTTATGGCGTTGATCTGCCGCAGCATTTTATCCTTGCCTACCTGAAAGATTCCGGCATTGGAAATTCAGAGGAGGACGATGTGCTTTTTTACATCAACCCGGCCAATAACGGCGCGGTTTTTACCAGGCATGAAATTGAATCGTACATCCGGCAACTGAAGATTAAGCCTGAAAAATCTTTTTTTGCACCATGCACCAATGCCAACATTGTCCGCCGGTTGATCAACAGCCATATTCATTCGTACAATCAAAACGGATATCCCGGCAAAATCGAAGATTTGAAAAACCTGCTAATTGCTTACGAATGAAAAAATTTCTATATCCGGTTTCGCTAATCGTGCTTTGCCTGATGCTCTCGGCCTGGGGGTCGAAAGGCCATAAAAAAATCAACCAGAACATGGCAGCCTGTCTGCCTGCTCAGATGTCGTTTTTAAAGCCCACCTGGACAAACGTTGTTACCAATTATGCCTCGCAGGCCGATTACAGGAAAAATGAAGATCCCAATGAATCTCCCCGCCACTATATCGACATCGATAATTATCCTGAATTCGTTCAATCAGGTTCCATTTTGCAAATCTACGATTCAGTCCTTGCTAAGTACGGCAGTCCTTTTGTAATCGACCAGGGGATTCTTCCATGGGCCACGTTAACCACATTTGATTCACTGAAAAACTGTTTCCATCGTGAGGATTGGAATAAAGCGTCACTGTTTGCAGCAGATCTGGGTCATTATGTCGGTGATGGACACATGCCATTGCATATCACAAGAAATTACAACGGACAGTTTACCGGACAGATAGATATTCATTCCCGGTATGAAACCAGCCTGGTAGCAAAATTTGAGTCACAAATCCTCTATCCGGTTGATTCTGCGCAATATATTTCAAATGTTGGCGGATACGTGTTTGATTATCTTTATTTTGATTATAAATACGTTGACAGTGTTTTGCTCGCCGACACCTATGCCCGAACGGTGGCCGGCACCACCGGGTCCGATGCATATTATCAGGCATTATGGGCAAAATCGGGTAATTTTACAATTCTGATGATGCGCAATTCTTCCGATGCCCTCGCCAATTTAATATACACCGCATGGGTGCAGGCAGGCAGTCCGAAAATTAGCACAAATGCAATCGAAGAACCAATCGCCACAGATCAACCAAGGCTTATGTCAGTGTTTCCCAACCCTGCCACAAAATCGGCGTACTTTCAACTTGTTGTTCCTGAAAATGATATGCCTGTTTCACTCAGTGTTTATGACAGCAGTGGGAACCTCAGAGATTCAGTGCTTAATGAACGGATGGCTGAAGGATATCATAAAATCAAATGGACCCCCAATGATTTGGGCCCGGGGATATACTTCTGTGTGCTGAAGTCGGGATTATATACAACCACTAAGAAATTCGTGCTGGTCCCATAATTTGTTTTCGCTGTCAGCAAACCTGAACTCACTAAATTAACCCTGCTGTTTAGTGGTATTCAGAAAGTTTATAATGTTGGATTCAATTCGCCTGAGAATGTCGGTGTTTTCGGTTCTGACAAATTTTTCTCCCGTAATTCCTTCGTAAAGTTCGATGTAACGATCAGATATTTCGTTGATCCACACATCGCTCATCTCAGGAACCTGCTGTCCCTCCCTGCCCATAAAGCCGTTTGCCATAAGCCATTCGCGTACAAACTCTTTTGAAAGCTGTCGTTGCTGTATTCCTTTGGCCTGCCGTTCCTCGTATCCTTCGAGGTAGAAATAGCGTGAGGAATCGGGTGTGTGAATTTCGTCGCACAGGTAAATCCTGCCGTCGGGTCCTTTGCCGAATTCATATTTCGTGTCGACCAGGATCAGCCCTTTCTGAGCGGCCATCTCCGTGCCACGTTTAAACAAGGCATACGTGTATTGTTTTATAAGGTCATACTCAGCTTTTGGAATCACCCCCTCCGCAATGATTCCGGCTTCGGTGATATCTTCGTCATGTCCTTCGGCAGCCTTGGTGGTAGGAGTGATGATCGGTTCGGGGAACCGTTGATGTTCCTTCATGCCATCCGGTACGGGAACCCCGCAAATTTCTCTGGCGCCTTGCTGATAGGTTCGCCATGAACTTCCGGTGAGGTAACCACGGATAATCATTTCAACCGGATAGATTTTACAGAACCGGCCAATGGTCAGATTGGGATCCGGGCTGGCGATCTTCCAGTTTGGACAGATGTCGGCAGTGGCATCCAGAAATTTGGCGGCGATCTGATTCAGCACCTGGCCTTTATAAGGAATACCCCTTGGCAGTACGACGTCAAACGCTGAAATCCGGTCGCTGGCAACCATTACAAGAAATTTGTCATCGATGTTGTAAACATCACGTACTTTGCCTTTATAGAAGCTTTTCTGTCCGGGCAAAGTGAAATTGGTTTGAAGAAGGACGTTGGTCATGGGATGAATTATTTAATAGCAAAGATAGGACAAATCGGAATAAACAGAAACACTCACAGTCAAACTTGATGTCAATTATTTCACCATTTCACCATATCACCATTTCACCATTTCACTATTTCTCACTGCTGTAGGCATCAATAATCCTGCTTACCAATTTATGCCTGATGATGTCGGATTTATCAAGATAAACAAAGTCAATCCCGGGGATTTTGTTCAGAATGTTTTGTGAATGCATTAATCCGCTGGTTTGGTTTTTTGGCAGATCGATCTGGGTGATGTCGCCCGTAACGATAAATTTGGAAGATGCTCCCATGCGGGTAAGGAACATTTTAAGCTGGCCGGGGGTTGTATTCTGAGCTTCATCGAGAATGGCAAAAGCATTGTTGAGCGTTCTGCCACGCATGAAAGCCAGAGGGGCGATTTCAATGATGCGCTCTTCGATATATTGCAACAGTTTCTGCGTAGGAAGCATATCACCAAGGGCATCATACAATGGCTGCATGTATGGATCTAACTTTTCTTTCAGGTCGCCGGGCAAAAAACCCAGGTTCTCACCTGCCTCCACGGCCGGTCTGGTGAGGATGATCCGCTGGATCTCTTTGTTTTTCAATGCCCTGACTGCAAGGGCAACGGCAGTATAGGTTTTACCGGTTCCTGCCGGACCAATGGCAAACACAAGATCATTTTTCTTACTGCTTTCAACGAGTTTGACCTGGTTTGCTGTGCGGGCTCTGATCAACATGCCATTTTTTCCGTGAACCAGGACATCAGAATTTCCTTCGGGCGCCATCGCTGAACCATTGGTATCTGAATCCAGGATCTTCGGAATATCAGTTTTCGTCAATCGTCCGAATTTTTCAAAATAAAGCATGAGCGCAGTGAATTTCTCCTCAAAATCGAGCAGATCGGTCTCTTCACCATAAGCTTTCACGAAATTGTCGCGGGAAACGATCTTTAGTTTTGGAAAATAGTTGCGGATCACCTCCATATTCTGGTCATTTGCACCAAAAATATCAATCGGATGAATGGATTCGATGTTGATTATTTTTTCACTCATGAAATAGTTGTACCTTTGAATACGCAAAAGTATGAATAATTCCATGGCCATCATAACGCTCACAAGCGACTGGGGACTTAAAGATCATTATGCCGGATCTGTTAAAGGAGCAATCCTTCGACAATTGCACGATGCGATGATTGTCGATATATCGCATCAAATCCCAGCATTTGACCTCAACCAGGCTGCATTTATCATCCGTAACTTCTACCCCAATTTTCCTGAGGGTACCATTCACATCATCGCCATCAACTCCGAAGCGGCCACCGATACCCCGCACACACTTGTCTTCCATCATGGCCATTACTTCATCAGCGCCGACAATGGAATTTTTTCGTTGCTTTTTGAGGATAAACCGGTGAAAATTATCGAATTGGATATCTTCCAGGATTCAGATTACTTTACATTTCCTTCACGCGACGTATTTGTTAAAGTTGCTTGTCACATTGCATCCGGTAAGCCCATTGAATCGTTGGGCCATCCAAAGGACAGCCTCATGCAGAAAATGTCTTTTAAACCAGTGATCCAGGATGATTTGATCAGGGGTAAAGTCATTTACATCGACAATTATGAGAATGTTTTTGTCAACATTACGGAAAAGCTTTTCACCTCGATCGTGAAGAACCGCAAATTTGCCATTACCTTCCGCTCGCCAAATTACAGGATCACAACCATAAGCAAATCGTACAAAGATGTGAACCCAGGCGAAATGCTTGCACTTTTCTCTACCACCGGATACCTCGAAATAGCCATTCACCAGAGCAAAGCGAGCAGTTTGCTGGGACTAAAGATGGATCAGTTGG
>CAIYES010000228.1 GCA_903925275.1 uncultured Bacteroidales bacterium | reverse complement strand
GTATTTATTGTTCAATAATAATATATGGCATGAAGATGTTGGGTTTCATTCGCATGTTGATAAATTATTTTCATCATTGATTATGCGAAAATACTTTCTCAGCAGGGTTTTATTTGATCAGTTCTCTTGCCGGATTGCCAATCATTACTTTATTATTGGGTACATTTTTAGTTACAACTGATCCTGCTCCAATTATTACGTTTTCTCCAATACTTATATTAGGAAGTATAGTCGCATTTGCCCCAATGTAGCTCAAATTACCAATGGTTACGTATCCTAAAATTACTACATTAGGTGCAATAGTTGTAAAATCCCCAATAATTGAGTTATGCATAATATTGCAAGCTGAATTTAATTTAACAAATTGTCCGATTATAACTTCTGAAGACACATTTACACCAGTTTGAATAATTGTTCCCATTCCAATCTTTGCACTTTTTGAAATTTTTGACTTACTTGAGATTAATGATGTAAATGAATATCCGATATTGTTATAGGCATGGAAAAGGTGGGCTCTCACTTTCGGGGCATCAGGGGTTATGACTAAGGAGATGTTCATATACGATTTAGATAGCAATTCAGCCTCTGAATCGTTTCCAAGAACCGGATAATTCAGGTATGATTTTTTCTTTCCATTATCAATTAATCCAATAATTTGAATACCGTTTTCTTCAGCTAATTCAATTACCTCATGAAACGCACCAACTATGATTATTTTTTTGTTCATTAAAATTACGGTTAGTAAATCACAAAAACGCACGCATAAAAATATTTATCAACAATCAATCTAATACTTTTCAATATATGGCTTGACGTCCTCTTCAATTGACTTCATAAACTGAGAAACTTGAGTTAAAGAATACGATTAAGTGTATTGGAAATAAATTCTATTTGTTCAGGTTGTAATTTTGAGTACATGGGCAATGTAATAAGGTTGTCGGAAGCATATTCAGTTAGTGGAAGTTTCAGATTATTTGTTTTATAAATTTCAAATTTGTGAACCGGAGGGTAATGAACGCTTGTTTGAATCCCGGCATCGTGCAATTTCCCCCTTATTTCAGCCCTGTTTGCATAGTCAGAATCTTTCACAACAATTGGAAAGATATAATTTGTGCAATATTCGTCATAGGTTCTGAACGGGATTATTATTTTGGAATTATCTCCTAACAGGGAAATATACAATTTCCTTATTTCGGCTCGTTTGGTAACTTCATCCGATAATTTGTTTAACTGCACAATGCCAAGTGTCGAACGCATGTCATCCATACGGTAATTGTATCCCAGATCAACAACGTCATATAATGTACTATGACCCCTTGCCCTGTCATATGACGCACTCGTCATGCCGTGTGATCGAAGTAATTTTGCCTTTGCCGCTATGTCATCATTGTTGGTAACCAACATTCCGCCCTCACCGGTACTGATATTTTTGTTGGAAAAGAAACTAAAACAACCGATATCACCAATTGTGCCCAATGCCTGATTATGGTATGTTGAGGAGGGTCCGTGACATGCATCTTCAATGATCCGGAGGTTGTGTTGCTGTGCAAAACTTACAATTGCATCCATATTGCAGGCAAATCCGCCATAATGCATCACCATGATGGCTTTCGTTTTCTTGGTGAGCAATTTTTCAAAGAGCGATGGGTTGATTGTCAGATCATCCAAACTTGAAATGTCACAAAAAACCGGAACGGCATCAACATATTTAATCGCGTTTGCAGTCGCAACAAACGTTAATGATGGGCATATTACTTCATCTCCTTGACCGATGTCCAATAATTTCATGGCAAGATGAAGTGCCACTGTACAATTTGCAGTAGCCAGAGCGTGTGAGACCGAAAGCTTTTTGGCAAACATTGATTCAAATTCTGCTGTTTTTGGACCAGCCGAGATCCATTTTGACCGCAGGGTTTCAAGCATTGCAAGCTCTTCCTGGCTATCATAATTGAGATCAAACAGTGGGATTGAATACATAATCGAATATTTTAGTACAGATTATTGAAAAGTTAAAACAACGAATTAAAAAACCTCCTGAGCTTTTTCATAATCGCCCGGACGGCCTATATCCAGCCAGTATTCATGAATTTCATATTTACTAACCACTGCTTTGTTCTCAAGAAGTATTCTGATCAGTTGATCCATCCCCATGTACTCATCATCTTTTATATAGGAAAATATTCCCGGTTTCAAGGTGTAGATTCCTGCTAAAATATAATTGATAAAATCTGGTTTTTCCTGGATATCAATGACGTGATCACCCTGAAAGGTAATTCTGCCAAATGCAAATGGTGTAATCTCCTTTCGAATGGCAATGTTCAACAAGGAATCATTTTGCTGCGCAAAATTGTAGAATTTTGAAAAATCAGTAAGTGTTAAGATATCTCCGTTGATCAAAAGAAAAGCTTCATTGAGAAAGGGTTTTAAAAGGCTTAAAGGACCGACCGTTCCAAGGGGTTTTGTTTCCCTACTATAAAAAATTTTAACTCCATAGCGGGACCCGTCACCCAGGAAGTTTTCGATATATTCGGCTTTATAATTCGTAGCTATGAAAATTTCTTTAAAATCGAAAGATTTTAATTTTTCAATCTGTATTTCAAGGATTGATTTCTCCCCGACAGGCAGTAAGGGTTTGGGGATCACTTCTGTAAATGGCCTTAGCCTGCTTCCAAGGCCGCCAGCAAGAATTACCGCTTTCATTTTATAAAATTTTGGTATAAATATTTAACAGGTTGTCGACAACCGGCTCCACATGAAAATAGGTTTTTGCAAAAGAAAAGGCATTCAATGTTAAATAACCAGACAACTCTTCAGAATTTAATACCGATAAAATCGACTCAGCCAAAGCATCAATATTCCCAAGCTCCACTGTCATTCCACGCTCATTTTGTTGTCCCAGCATCCATGGAACGCCATCAATTTTATACGAAACAACGGGTATCTTCAAAGCCATGCTTTCTGCAATACTTCTTGGTCCCGTATCTGCATGAGTTGGTAATACGAATACCCTGGAAGCTTTTACTTCTTTTAAAACATCAAGATGGTCAACCAGGTGCCCAATAAATCTGATATTATCCTTCAGATTCAATGAATCAATTTTAGCATTGAGAAAGACTTCATATTCAGGCGACAATTGCGTGCCAATAATTTTTACTTTGATATTATTCTTTATTTTTTTAACAATAGATGTCGCATCAATAAGATCTTCGACCCCTTTTCGTTTGATTATATTTCCAACGAAACAAATATCAGCAGTAGGATCTGCTTCAGGGAGATCAAATGCCTGGCTGGAAATCGGATAAGATAAATAATGGATTTTTGCCTTAGCATTCAGACTGGTTATTTTTTTATCAAAATAATCACAATTCGAAATAAAATTGTCAGTGTTTATAAAAACTTTTTGCTCCAGTTTTGCCTGTTTTACCAGGAAGGAATTTTTGGGATTGGATGCCAGGATATCTGATATAAATCCCTGAATCCATGTTATTGATGGAATGCCTATATTTATTGTTGATAGCGCATTCAAATCTTCGGTTCCATGCGCATTAACAACGTCAGGAGCTACTTTCTCAATTATTTTATGAATTTTATGCTTCAGAAACCAATAATTGGTGTGGGCATCAATACGTAAATAGTCGGGGAACCCTTTGTTTATAAACGGGACACCCCTGGTTAAAATGTGAAAGGTGACATTCCCGGTTTTAACAATTTTATCTGATGAAAAATAGGGGCAGGTAGTTACTACATGTAATTCATGGTTTCTTTTATTCACCTCTGTCATAAGGTTATACATCCAGGTAGCCGGGTGAAATTTGCGATAATTTAAGGGTTTTTCAAAATAATCATTCAGTAAATACAGCGGATAACTGCATAGCCATAAAATTTTCATTTGAATTAATTTAAAGTATTTGCTTTAAGCGATTTTAAAATGGCAAGAGAGATTGACATCCAAATGAAAATCACCATCGGATAATTATGCATGATAAACATATTTATTTTATATTCATTTATTAAAAAAAAAGTCCAGAAAAAGAGAATACTGAAGTATATAGGCAGCATTGGATGTGAAATATTCGATAGTCCCACTCCAATGGCATTTGCTATTATTATTAAAAAGAGCATTATAAATGCAACAGCTCCAATCCAGCCAAAGAGCATGGGCAAGCCAAGATACAGACTGTGGATATCTGAAGTCTCATAAAATTTTCCTCCGGGAAGGACGATCCCTGTTTTCCCAAACCAGGTATCGCTGTTGACGGCAGGAGTGCCTAACCCATTCCCCAGCCACCATGAATTATTGTTTAACCGTTTAATGCCAAACGAAAATATAATACCTCTGTTAATTTCCTCGCCGTTAAGAACCTTATTCATTGTCAACGCATTAATATCAATAAGCGAGAACCTCTCTGTTAAGGATTTTAGACCGATGAATTCTGAGGATGTCATAATTAATATTAAGGACACAAAAACCAAAGAAGTGACCTTTATAAAATAATTCATTTTAAATTTAACTAAAAGAGATATTGCATAAATTGAAATGTAAGCAATAGAAATAATGGTAACTGATCTGGAATTACTGCCAATCAGGTTTATAAATGAAGCAATGGTTAAAACGGCAACCCACTTTAAATTCAGGTTTATTGATTTCCTCAATTCGCTGTTAATTAAAATGGGAAAAGAGAAAATAAAGGTCAACAACGAATATTCACCAAACAGGGCATAATTGTTCATCGTTCCTGCTGCCATGGTTGAAGTATAGCCCGTTTGCTGAAAAACCAGTGGTAAAATCGGTGAATTGAGGAAAAAAAATCCAAATCTTTGATTAATCCCGACAATCAGGTTGTAGACCGTTAAAATGGCGCAAACCTTAAGAAATAACCTGATTTGTAAGGTTTTTATATTGATATTAAGTATGAAAAGTATCATCATGAAATAACTCAAAAATGACACTCCGGATAAAAATTTTGTTGAAATATCCACATTGTTTATTAAAAAAAGGCCTGAGAAATTTGACAAAAGCACAATGACCAGACAAAATTTAAACAACTTATTCTGTATACTTAATTTGGAAGATGTCGTTCTTTTTTGAAAATAATACAGTATAAAGAGCACGAAAAAAATGATGTTGAATAACCCTCCCTGATTATCAGCATAATCAAAATTGCTTAGAAAGAAAATGACAAGTACCAACGAAAATTTGTCATCTTTTACAATGTATTTTGTAAATAATATATAACAAATAGAGGCGATGCCAAGAACCCAGAAAATGAAATTCGAAAAATAGTAACTGATGGCTAAATGTCCCAGTACAAGGCATGATAAACTTACAAGCAATATCCCGTTTAATTGTTTTTTTTCCACGATGTTATAAAAAAGGGTGAACGCTGTCAGTTGATTTTGCAACTGCAGCATGAAAAATTATATGTGTTTTAGCAAACGAATAAAAACATTTTTTAAATTATAATTTTTACTGTAATAGATGTGCTTTGTGAAATGATAATTGTCGAACCAATTATTGCACATTACATACGGAGGATATTTTTTAATGCAAAAATCTGATGAAACAT
>CAIYES010000227.1 GCA_903925275.1 uncultured Bacteroidales bacterium | reverse complement strand
TTCCCGGCCAGATTAAACGAATTTGCCCCTTTAATAATAGCTTTTTCAACTAAGCCTGAATTCAAAGTCCCTGTAAACAGATGGGTTTCTGGAGAACCTGTTGCCTGGTTCCATCCGGCATTGTAGGCTGTAAGATACCCCCTGCCCACGGTAAATTCAGGAATAGCGATGCCATATCCGGCGTCATTACCGGTTGCGTCAATCGTCCCGCTGTTATAGGTACCGGCAATGTCTTTTCGCAGATTTATCCAATAAAGTTGTGAATTCAAATCTGCATTCGGATTCCAGTAATAAAAATCCCAATTCCATGGTCCTGAACCAAATGAATTGCTGGAGGGAGCAGGCGCAAATTCCGGCCAAACCGGCTGTGCTGTAACCGGGGATGAAAGGAAATGCCATTTCAGGTTGTTTGGAATATACCGTTCAACTGTTCCGGAAACACCGTTATTGGTGATCAATGATCCAGTCCCTGTACCGCTGCTGGCATTTGATTTAATTACAAGGCCGGAGAAACCTGCATTGTTGGTGAGGGTTCCGGAAACTGTAAGCTGTTTGCCTGGAGCTATTTCAAATATTTTGCCTGAATTGATAGCAAGCGTACCAGAAACGGTGGTAATGGCATCATTAGAGAGTGTCACGCCGGTAGCATTGTCGATGGTTAAATTATGCAAAATATTGTTGAAATATAGATTGCTTCCGAGTGTTTGCGGTGCAATGCCGGCATAAATCACAGTAGGCAAGTTCGTAATTGCATCCAATTGTCCTGAAACAGACGTAAAAGTGTTCAACAACCGCAATGTGCCATTCAGCGTTACATTGTTCGAGTTGCTCAGATTCAGGTTATAGACTTCGTTGTTGTAAAATGTTTCGGCCGGAATGGTTTGCGCTGCAATACCGGCAAAGCTGATAGTGGCATTGGTTGCAGAAGCATCGATAAAACCACTGGTTTTACTGATGGTACCTTTAATCCCCAGAGTCGTTTCCTGCACGATTATATTCCCGTTGGTAAGGGTCAGAACGTTATTTATATTTTCATTTGTGAAGAGGGTAACATCATGGGTATTGTTAATTGTCAGGTTGTCGAAATTTGTGGTGGCAGTTCCAAGCAAAGACTGAGCAGCACTGCCATTCAGCATAATGGTATATCCTGGTGAGGCGGTGAAAGTGCCCTGATTGTCAAAGTTTCCATCGAAGGCATGGTTAAATGACCCAGTTGAAAAGGCAGATCCCTCTCCGATTGTAACATTACCGGCAATGGTCATGGCACCAGCTGCTATGGCCGTGGCTGTTCCTGAGGTGGATAAATTGCCGGTAATGAATAGCGCAGGAAGTGTTTTAATTCCGCTGCCGCTCAGAATGAGGTTGTGGTAAGAGGTTATTCCGTCGGGTAGTATTACAGACTGAGCCCCTGATTTATTGTATTCAACAATGTTGTCGAAAACATCTGCATACCAATTGCCGGTTCCTGTTCCGATTCTTTTAACAGAGTCCTGGATAATCATTTTACTGCCGGCCTGGTTGGTTATATCCGCTCCATCGGCAATCCTGACTTTATTAAAGCGGGCAAAGCCTGATATGGTTGTGTTTGCAGTGGTGAAATACACGATACTTGTTCCGGGGTCATTACCTGAAGGATTTTGATCTTCCCAGCCCCCGCTGAAACTGTTTTGAATCGTCAGGGTGCTGCTTCCCATGTTAAGTATGCCTCCGTTTTCAATTGAAAGGGTGTTGATGGTCACACTGGATGGCAATACCGGCGATCGGTTGTTTGTTGTTGATACATCAGGAATGATCACATGACTTAATGTATTCGGAGCACTAGAACCACCATCCGATAGCGTCCAGTTAGCGGCTGTATTCCAATCAGTGTTGGTTGAACCATTCCAGGTATAATAAGCTACGCCATAATCGCGTAACGTAAAAATCGTTCTCCATTCGTGTGTTACGGGTATTTGAATAAAATAGTCAATGGGAACACTGGAGAGACCGATATATTTATTGGTATAATCATAATTTGCCCTGCCATGTTCATCGGAGTATGGGGCACCATGATTGTTAATATCAATATCATAATCCATGGTAGTCAATTTTACTTCCGTGTTTGTATGATATGGACTGATGCTGCTGGTCAATTCATTGTCTAAATAGTGGAAGTTAGCAGTAACACGAGAACCACTCCCGCCGGTTGGCAATATTTCGTAGGTCCTTTTTATCGCATCGCGAATTTTATCATCAGCCGGTGTCGTATTTCCCGGAGTAGTGCCAATTGTAATTGAAACTGCTAGCGCAGTAGGCATCGTACCGGTTGTAAGCGATATGGTTGTATATTGATGACCAAAAGTATAGGGAGTATTGGCAACAATTGTCGTTCTTTTTACCGTGCCTGTTACATCGCCTGTTCCGATGGTGGTAGCTGTTTCACCCATCGTCAGGATGTACGAATTCAAATACTGGGTAATTAATGTTCCGGGGTAGTTGGTATAGCTGATCGTCATTTCCAGCAAGCCTTTGCTCCCGGAAGGGTTGGCTGCGGCAAGGTTCAGTATCCCGTTTACCGTAATATCGCTGCCTGCAGTTACGCCACCGGTTCCGCTGAGAGTCAGGTTATTGATAATGCCTGCAAAAACCGAAGCAGGAAGTGTTATCGCGCCGGAGTTTGCAAAGACCAACGTGGCTGAAGCATTGCTTGCATCAATGTTACCGCTTGTTCTTGCGGGTGAGTTTCCTGAAATAGTCAGGGTGTTTGCCCCTACGGTTAAAGTGCCTGATGTAAGAGTGAGGGTACCGCCAATGCTGACTTCGCCGCCCAGACTAATACCACTTGATCTGTTCAGGGTGAAGTTATGCAGTGAAACTGCCGGCAATGTTGCTGCACTGCTGCCTCCAACGATAATATTCGTAGAACTTCCTCCGGTTAACATGCCATCTGTTGTGGTAATTGGGCCATTAAGGGTTAAAGTATTTGCACCGATAGCAAAAGTGCCGTTTGTCAGTGTTAAAGTTTGTGGTATCGTCAAATCTCCGTTTAGCGTTAGACCATGACTGTTGTTAACCGTAAGACCATCAACAGTATTGCTTACAAACGCCCCTGAAGGGATGATTTGGGCCAAAGTGCCGGCAAACACAACGTGAGATGAAGTGGCTGTCGCATCTATCTTTGCGCTATTCGTGAATTTTATCGAATCGCTGATAGTAAGTTGTTTCCCGTTTACTACCAGATGGTAGGTAGCCTGTGCGTTGGTAATCTTTCCAAGGATTCTGTTTTGGTCTAAGACGCAATGGTTATTCGGAGCAACAGCAAAAATTATGTCGGCACCCGCAAGAGGAACTACCCCGCCTGTCCAGTTGCCGGCTGTATTAAAATCAGTGCTTACGCCTCCCTGCCATACATAGCCGTTCACTTCCAAAGCGCCCATTTTGGGAGTAGCCCCCCTGGTAAGCCCATCGTAATCTGTTGTGATTCCTGTACCGAAAACCCCTGGTAACACAGCAGAAGCATAATAATTGAATGCTGACGTCCCTCCAGGGATGGTAAAGCCGGGGTTGATACTTAGACTATTTGCATCCTGGCTGGTGCCGGTTTTCCACTGCGCTAAGGTTGCTTTTTCCAGCGAACCTATTTTGCCAAGTGTTGTGCCCGCAAAAAAGTAGTCATTATAATTTATGGTTAAGCCAGATACACCTGCCAAAACAATCGCATAATGTTTTCCGGTTGTTCCTCCTGTACGGGCGTTATACAGAATATTATTCCGGTAATCTCTTGTGGAAGTATTGTTTGCATTGTTAAAAGCGGAAGTTGCCGAAGTTACTCCGGAAGAAACGCTTCCTCCAATATATACCGTATTAAAATAAAAGTTGACAATGTTGCCTGCTGTCGTACCGTCCAAAATGCCATTAATCAAATATCCCAGGGTATTGCCACCCAGGTTGATAATATTGTTGGCGCAAGTTGCAACTCCGCTATTCATATCAACTCCATAAATAGTAGCTCCGATATCGGTTGATGAAACTGATAAACTATGGACGAAATTTCCTGAAACAGCATTGGTACCTGATGGTGGGCCTGCATAATACAATCCAAGGATTTGAACCCTGAACGCATTTGTATTTGTATTCGACAAATCATAAATAGTGTTTCCTGTTACTGTCTGGGTTGTGCCGTCGATACTGGCAGTTTGAGAAATACCAATTACCGAAGCGCTCGTAGCGGCTGAAATTTGCGAACTTGCAGATGAAATATTCCTGACGGTATTGTTCTGAACCGTATTGGAACCTGCTATGGTTTGTATCCCCCTGGCCCGGGAGCCTGAATTTGATCCCGTATAGGCATTGTGCAGATTTGCTATGGTATTGTTCGATATAATGGTGGTTCCGATACCGGAACTATATATCCCAAAAACATCTTGTTTCTGTAGCGCTGATGCTGCAGTAGAACTGACATGTATGCTGTTTGCTGTGGTCAAGCTTCCGATCAGATTATTGCTGATGGTAAGCACTCCGGCCACACCTCTTACATACATAGATTCGAAACCATGTGAATACGTTGCGGAACCTACAGTAGTAATTGAACCTATGTTATTATTGGAAATCGTTACAGTTCCGCTGCTCTGTTTAATCATTCCGTGCGAAGTGGAGTAGTTGTTTGTTTGTCCGTCAAAATACACATTGGGGGCCAATAAGTATCCACTGCCACCATAGGTAACATTGATCGCTGTTACAGCACCACCACTAACAGTAGCAGTTGCTGTTGGAGCGGTGCCACCTGTGGGAGGTGCTGAAAAACTAATGAGGGGCACTGTGGTATAGCCGCTTCCACCGCCAACAATGGTGATGTTGTTATTAACTACGCCACCTGTTATTGTCGTCGTTGCTGCAGGAAGTGGTGCGGTGATGATGATGGAACTAATTCCTGTAGTGGCTCCGATGGTATTGCCTGTAACATTTACATTGCCGTCATTGATGTAAATTCCATCCCACGGATTATCTGCAACACTCGTGTGGTTGATGTTTTTTATCGTGTTATTTTGCACGGTGCAGGCAGTTCCGCCGTTAACGTAAATTCCACAAAAATAATGCGTAACATTTGAATTTATGATCCATGCAGTACCGGCGCATAAAGGCGCAGAACCACCAATATAATTATTGCTGATGATGTTGTTATTGCCGGTATTGATAAATAAAGGATAGTATTTAAAAGCGCCGGCAGGAGCAAAGGAGGTGGTTTCATAAAAACTGTTGTCGGAAATAGTCCAATCGGTTGAGCTATTTGAAATATTTATCCCGTATGAATTTGAATTGGCATTAAAAAAATTATAAATATTGTTATTCCTGATGATGTTTCCACTGTTTTCCCGACCTGCGGTTCCTGACGAAAAAATCGCGTTAACCGGTCTGCTTCCGGCATTGGTAATGTTGCAATATTCAATGGTGTTGTTATCGTTGCCATTTCCGGTCGTGGAGGATGTGAAATTGATCATTCCTACCCCAGCACTGTAACAAGATGACTTTAAATTACAATATCTTACGGTATTGCTTTCGGCTGATAGTATAAACCGGATTGCTGATGCAAAGCTACCTGTGTTAATGTTCGAAATTTCAAGACCGGGAGATGAACCACCCAGATTCACCCGCCCATCAATGATTACATTATCGGCCCCCTGAAGATCAATGGTGGATGCCGAAAAATTTCCGGCAATGATCAGGTTAGCCAAAGTCGGGTAAATTATTACCGATGTATAGCTTGCGTTCCCGCTCCCACTGGAATTCAGCACAGCTGAGGCCGTTTCGGTGGTACCAGCTATGATCTGCAGGGTGATAACGCCAGTTCTAACCGTTCCTGCGTTAATGGCATCGAAAGCCGCTTTTAATGTTGCATAGTTGGCGCCCGCAGCACCTACTGTTTTGACAACGTCTCCTTTGGCTGTGCCAACGAACAACATCATTAAGATCGCAAGGGGGATAAGGTTCTTCATATATTTGGCGTTAGCGTTTGGTAATTGATTGAAACACGCTGGTACAGTCACCGTTATTAGTAGAGTCAGGTTTTCCGTATTATGACCAGCTCAGGTGATTTTGAACAATGCAGCGTCGTAGTGTTCATTTCTCTTAACAAACTTACAAAATAAATTCAATGAATGCAAACTCCTCCTGGAAATCACCTCGGATATTTCTGAAATGGTAGTCTGCATTGACTTGAAAAACAAAGCCGCCGGCCTTGTAGAGGAAATATTTTCAATTTTTCTTTTTGTCCTGATAATTATTGTAATTTTAATCTGTCATAAGGATAAATATGCCTGATCTCATGAAACCCGGTTTAACCTTTTATGGTTTGGCTATTGGCCAGAAGCCGATGATGTATTATTTTTTGTGAGTTACTCTTCTCATGAAAAAAGAGTCGATCAGATAAAAACCAGCAGGACGGGTAATTCCAATATTCTTTCGTCACAAAGCCAGCCTTGAATGGTGATTGTCAAAGTCTAACCTTTGCTTCGGTTACCTGTCTCACATTTATTGACACGAAAAAAGAAGCCGTTACATAATTAAGTTCATTCCTGAAAAATTTAATAAAATGAAAAATAGAATTGTAACAATTATATTCATTTTTGGTTTAGCCTCCTTGGTAAATGCACAGATTCCCAACCCCGGATTTGAAAACTGGTATACTTCTGCCAATGGTTTTGATCCTGTTGGATGGTTAACCTCCAACGCTTCGCCATTTGTTAGTGTTGAACAGGCCACTCCGGGCTATCAGGGAAACTATGCCGTTAAGGTTAAAACATGGCAGGCAGGACCTGTGGTCGCTGTAGGATCCTGTCAGTCAAATGCATTTTATTATTCATCCCGGCCATCTGCACTTACCGGATATGTTAAATGTACGATTATGCCGGGTGACACTGTATCGATTGTTATTACTGTGACTCTTGGCGGAGTAGCAGGAGTTGGGGTTGGTCAGGCGACAAAATTTTACGCCTCCGGCGTTTCCTCTTTTACTGCATTTAATCTGCCTGTTTATTATGGCAGTTCTTCAGCTACCGATACAATTTATATTGATATTTTTGCCGGGAGTTATCTTAAAACTCCTGCCATAGGAACCGAAATTATTGTAGATGAATTATCTTTAACTCCTGCAACAGCTATTGACAACACAAACACGCCTCTTTCAGGTTTGACAGGCCAAAACTATCCAAATCCGTCCAAAGAATTTACAATAATTCCTTTAACCCTGACCAGTCCGGACAATATTTATCTCAAAATCTATGACACATTTGGAAGGGAAATCAAAACGATTTTTAATGAAGCTATACCGGCAGGAGAAAATCAGCTTCGATTTTCTGTTGCGGATTTTGGTAACGGGATGTATTATTATGTTGTTTATGGTAATAATTTCAAGGGTTCAGGGAAATTTGCCGTAAGCAAATAAAATGGAGGATGTGAGCCGGTTTTTCCAAATACCACGCCGGAAGGAAAAACAAATCGTATCGGCGTGGAAATTATGTACCAGCAACATTGCAGAAGATGCTGCATGTGGCTATATGCCTTAAATAATGGAGACCATTACAATGAAGAACAAAATGACTAAAACAGGCTGGCTGTCGGGATTTCTTCTGCTGACCGGTATATTAATTCTGACAGTAAATAGTGCTGCCTCTCAAAATGACACGGAAGGCAGCAAAGATCCTGCCCTCTTTACCAGGATGCCCGGGTATCACATTTACCGGTATGATGATTTACAGTTCGACCAATATGAATTCAGAGTGAGCGATAGTAAGACAGAGATCGTGCAAGGTCATTCTCTTTTTATAATCTATGACGCCAACGACAATATACAAACCCCCAGCCCGCTGCAGATAGGCACCAATTATATCAATGCTGCCAGGTCAGTCGGAGGTAAGCTCGTATATGAGTTTCATGATCCCGGAGAAGATGTGGTAGTGAAAGTGGTAAAAAACAACATGGAAACCTGGGCCTACGTAAGTGCCAATGGCAATGGTTCTTATTCCATTCATCTGATCGAGAAGCAGGCGATGAAACAGGATGTAGTGGCTGATGCCGGCACCATGAACAGAAGCATCAGGGAATCGGGAAAAGCGGCGCTTTACGGAATTTATTTTGATACTGGCAAATCAGATGTGAAGCCGGAATCGGAGGCGACCCTGAAAGAAATTGCAAAATTACTGAATGACAATACCACTCTTAAACTCTATGTTGTAGGTCATACCGATAATTCGGGTACGCTGGATGTAAATATAAAACTGTCACAAGACAGGGCTGCGGCAGTGGTGAATGTTCTGGTAAACAGATATAGTATTGGCGCTTTCCGACTAAAGGCATGTGGCGACGGGCCCACGGCGCCTGTTGCAAGCAACGATGCGGAGGAAGGCCGCGCACTGAATCGCCGCGTGGAGCTGGTGAAGCAGTAGGCAGGGGCTAAGCAGATAATTCAAAAGCAACTGCAATTAAATGCTGTTATGCCTTTTCTTCGCCCGGCATGGTAAAATAAAAGGTGGTTCCGTTATCAACTTCGCTTTCCACCCATAACCTTCCTCCATGTTTTTCGATGTATTCGCTGCATATGATTAATCCCAGGCCAGTACTGGGTTCACCTTCTGTTCCTTTACGACTTGTATTGATATCCAAACGGAAAAGATTCTCTACCATTTCTTTTTTCATTCCGATACCGGTATCCTTTATTGAAATTTCAATTGAGTTTTCGGGAACTGCCCTTGCTGTAAAAGTAACTTTTCCGCCTTTGGGAGTAAACTTTATGGCATTTGTTGATAAGTTACGAATAATGCCCGCAAGCATGTTCTCATCGGCAAAAACAATCAAATCTTCCGGAATATTATAACGGACTTCAATATTTTTTTTATTTGCAGATTCCTGTGAAAACACCATACTGTTGGTAACGACCGGCATTAATGCAAAGGATACCGGGTTAAAAGTGGAAATACCCCTTTTCATGCATGACCATTCGAGAAGGTTTTCGAGTAACAAAAAAAGATTTGTGGCTGAGTTTTGCATCGTCAGCGCAATCTTTTGAATCTCGTCCAGTGTCATGGAAGGCAAGTCTTCTACCATCATTCGGGTAAATCCAAGGAACACGTTGAATGGACTTCTGAGGTCGTGAGCGATGATGGAGAAGAATTTATCTTTTTCGATATTGAGTTTTTGAAGCTCCTTATTTGCAATGATTAACTCTGCCTGAAAAGCAAGCTCTTTATTTGCAATGATTAACTCTGCTGCCCGTTTTGCTTTTTCTTCATTTTGGAAAGTAAGCTCTTCGTTTGCAATAATTAACTCTGCTGCCCGTTTTGCTTTCTCTTCATTTTGAAAAGCAAGCTCTTTATTTGCAATGAGTAGCTCTGCTGCCCGTTTTTCTTTCTCATCGTTTTGAAAAGCAAGCTCTTCATTTACGGAAATTAACTCTGCTGACCGCTTCATTTGCATGAGGAGTAAGGATTCCTCTGCCTGTTTGCTTTCGGTGATATCCACCATGGTTATTAAGCATTGTTCTCCATTTTTAGTAGCAATGCCGGTAAGTTGAATCAACA
>CAIYES010000226.1 GCA_903925275.1 uncultured Bacteroidales bacterium | reverse complement strand
GGCCGAATGGACATCTTGACTTGAACCGAGAATGCTTAACTTCTGACTGTTGCCCTCAGATAAGTCGAAAACCATCAATGCCAGCAAGGGCATTAAGACATCGAGGACTTGTTCTCTGTTGGTAAGAATCAGGATTGTTCCAAATCATAGAATGCTCGCGAGGGCATTAAGACGCAAGCAGGTGGGTGCAGGCACCCTGCTGGGCAGCCTTCTGCGAGACGTTTTTGGGTAAGGGGTTTTGGTTGTCGCGCGGCCGCTTGGCGGTTAATTAATGCAGGTGACAGTCACCTTTAAGGTGACTGTCACCTCGCTACAATGTCCGGGGACGGTTTAAACGTGGGGATTTAAGCAGTTCCGGCTGAGATAAATGTCAGGCGGTGAAATCCTATTTAATTGCCCCATCTTTTTCCCTCGCCAAGCCGCGAAGTGCGTACCACGGCATATATCATCAGCGGCAATCCGGGCAAATGCTCATTGGGTTGTCCCGGCTGAAAATGAGGACAAACGTTCCAAATCTTAGAATGCTCGCAAGGGCATTAAGACGCAGACCACCCGCAGGGGACATCAATCAGGCTGTCTTCCATGCAGGAAGGGTGAACGTTCATGTTCACCAGTATCCGGATCCCTTGCGAATGCCAGTAGCGAGCCATCCAGCGCTTTTTGTATGTATTCGCCGGATTCTACGTCTCAGATTTGGGAAAAACATAACGCTTGAAGAAAAGCCTCACTTTTTGAGTAAAATCAGGTAATATTTGTCAATTCGACATCATTCTCTGGCTAAAATAGCGACTATTACCCCACTTTTTGTTAATATTTAGATTTCCCGTCAGATGCATATTTTCACCCATTGGGTGAATCGGACACTATCGATCCGGATAACATGTTAAAATTTTGAGGAAAAGAAAATACACCGTGAGGATGATGCCGTGATCAATAAAATCGAATTTTCTGCCAAAAATCTCACCTCCAATGCAGGGTTATTTTTACTGCTCGAACACGCCAATAAGAATGGGATTTTTGACCTGATTGATAACAACCTGATTTTTGAGAACGCATCCACCAACAAAATTAAAATGAACAATATCAAAACCATGCTCTGTGGTAATTTCATCGGAATTGACAAACTGGAACGGCTGAAACTTCTGCAAAGCGATCCCTTGATCAATGAATTTACCATTTCAATCAAAGAACCGGAAACAGTATCAAGATTCTTGGGAAATTTCAGCTATAAAACAACCCAGATGCTGCGAGAAATCAACTTCAATGTCTTCGAAAAGCTGTTGAAAAAGAGCACGATCAAATCCATAACCATCGATATCGACAGCAGTGTCATCAACGTGGAAGGTCATCAAGAAGGTGCTGCCAAAGGATACAATCCCAAGAAGCTCGGGAACAACTGTTACAACCTCCAGTTTGCTTTTTGTGATGAATTAAAGGCTTACATTACTGGTTTTGTGCGAAGCGGCAACACATATACTTCAAATGGAGCGGCTGAAATGATAAAAGAAATCGTTGCACATATCAAAACAGATGATTTAGAAATCCTGTTCCG
>CAIYES010000225.1 GCA_903925275.1 uncultured Bacteroidales bacterium | reverse complement strand
TTCGGGTGCCGGAGATACTGTGATCAGTGTGGCATCGATGTGCCTGTCACTGAAACGCACTCCCTATGAGATTGCGTTTATTTCGAACCTTGCCGGCGGTCTTGTCTGTGAAGAGGTCGGTGTTGTGCCAATCAGCAAGGAGAAGCTTCTGAAAGAGGTTCTGGCACTTCTGTAACATCCATGTTTCTCATTGTTTAATCCATGACGACAGATGCTGATGTAATTATTGCCGGTGCCGGCCCTGCCGGTACGATTGCGGCATATGAACTGGCCATTCGGGGTGTTTCAGTCCTGATCCTTGAAAAATCACAATTTCCCAGGTATAAAGTTTGTGGTGCAGGATTGACATATAAGATCTTACGCGAGATTCCGTTTGATGCATCCCCGGTATTTGAGACTCAGATTTCCAACGTTATTTTTTCAAGCGGATTCCGGGACATTTTCACGCGGACATCCTCCGATCCATTGATTTATTGCACAATGCGTGATAAATTCGATGCTTTTCTTCTGGCCAAGGCTGTGGAAGCCGGTGCCAGGGTCATATACGGTGAAAAGGTAGGGGAGGTGCAGCAACAGAAAGATTATGCAACGGTTGTGACCCGTTCCGGAAGTTTCCATTCACAACTTGTGATCGGAGCCGATGGCGCATCAAGTTCTGTGGCCCGATCGTCGGGATTGCGCGAAAACATGATGCCCGGATTAGCCTGGGAAGCTGAAGTGCTGGTTGACCCTGCTGTTTTAAAAGCCTGTTCACAAACCTTGTTTCTCGATTGGGGAGCTTTTCCGGGCGGTTATGGCTGGGTATTTCCGAAAGGCGATCATTTATCGATCGGAGTAGGTGGGCCGGCCGCATTATCGAAGTGGATGATGACTTATTACCGGGAAATGTTGAAATATCTCGAAGAGGGAACATGGATACAGTCTTTCAAATCAGGACTTCTCAAAGCGAATAGCGAATTTCAGATACCGGATTCGGGATTTAACATTCTGGGAACCACCTCGCTGAAATCATGGCCCATACCCGTCAGGGTAAAAAAAAGCAGGTTTCACCATGGTCGGGTTCTTGTGGCAGGTGATGCCGGGGGGCTTACGGATCCGCTTACTGGTGAAGGTATTTATTATGCGGTTCGCAGCGGCAAGCTGGCGGCTGCAGCCTGTTGCGAATATCTGGAGGCTCAAAGTCCATCGCTGAACTCCTATACAGAAGCAGTGAATGATGAACTGATGACTGAATTGCTGGAGGCCAACAGGATCAAGTTTTTGTTCAATACGGCACCTCTCAAAATTCACAGGTTTGTTTGCAACAGCGACCGCGCCTGGCGGGCTTTTGGTAAAGTATTGCGCGGCGAACGCTGGTATGCCGATGTGCGTTTTGGCTTTGGCCAATGGAAGTTCTTATGGGGTTTAACCTGCTATATTTCGAAATGGATCTCGGATTACAGAGAGAAACGGTTTTCGAAAAATGGGTTTACCGGCAAATGAAGGCAGGGGTTACCTGTTGAAGGGTAGATCAGGATGTCAGTAGGTTTTTTACAATGGTCGAGATCATCTTATTATCAGCCTTGCCAGCCAGTTCCTTCGATGCTGCTCCCATTATTTTTCCCATATCTTTGACAGAGGTTGCGCCTTCCCGCGTGACAATATTCCTGATGATGTCTGCCACTTCCGCTTCTGAAAGCTGCTGAGGCAGGTAAGTTTCGATAATGGAAGCTTCAAACAACTCCTTCTGTGCAAGGTCCTGCCTGTTTGCATTTCCATAAATATCTGCCGATTCGCGACGTTGCTTGACAAGCTTTTGCAAAATTTTTAATTCCGTGGCATCACTTATCTCCCCGGTGTTCCCCTCTTTTGTTTTTTCGAGCAGGAGTGCCGCCTTTATCGCCCTTAGCGCTTCAAGCTTTTCTGCATTGCGGGCAAGCATGGCTGATTTGATGTCGTTGTTGATATTCAGTTCGAGGCTCATTTTAATCTACTTTTGGGAACAGATATGAATTGCCGCCTGAGGTTTCAAGCGGATTATCGGAATTATCAGTAAGATTGTACTTTGAACTGTGCGATTCAGATGAGGGAGTAACTTCGTTCAACTCTATATTACGACGTTTGTACGCCGGAACATTTTCAATTTCATACAAGTTGTTTTCAATGGGCTGGTGTGTCTTTAATTTTTCGCTCAGATTTTTCAATTTTAAAACCCGTTCATCCAATTTTTTTTTCTGAAAATCAAATGGCTCAGATTCTGAGGGATTGGGAGGTTGATTGGCTGGCTGTGGTCTGTGAAGCATCTCGAAAACGGGTTCTTCCTCGTTTTCAACAGGCTGAATATCCTGTATCAGCGTTCCGGTTGGGTCGGGTTGTGAATCAGATTCGGGTTTTTCAAATAAAAACTCAATGATGCGCACAGGCTCAGCAGTTTCATGTTCCGGTACTATTTGAAATGGAATAGGCTCGGGTGTTGGCGTATGGATATGTTTTCCGATGTTTAGCTCAAATCGTTCCCCGGGATCAGGTTGTGGAAAGAACATTCTTTTTTCGACCTGAGGATCAGGAGAATCGGCATACAGGTCATGAACGGTAACATCCACCGGTTTCAAAGGATCTTTCTGTTTGTGATCTTCATCAAAGCCAGTGGCAATGATGGTTACGCTGATTTTATCGTCGAGGGTTTCATCATAACCATTGCCCCAGATGACGTCACCGGTCGATTTGGTCTTCTGCTGGATATAGTCGGTAATTTCAGTGACCTCATCCATGGTAATCTCATTTTTCCCTGAGGAAATATAGAGCAGCAGGTTGCCGGCTCCATTGATGTCATTGTTGTCGAGCAATGGAGAGTTGAGCGCATCTTCCACCGCTATTTGTGCCCGATTCGGGCCGTTTGCGACGCCAGTTCCCATGATGGCCACGCCGCTGTCTTTCATAACAGTCTTAACATCCTCAAAATCTACATTGATGTAGCCGACCACCGTTATAATTTCGGCAATTCCTTTGGCTGCGGTGGTAAGCACATTGTCGGCGCGGGTAAATGCTTCCGATAGAGGCAGGTCGCCACACAGCAACCTGAGTTTATCGTTGCTGATGATCAGCAGGGCATCCACATGTTGTTTCAACTGGCGTATGCCATCCTCGGCTGATTGGCGGCGTTTACGGCCTTCAAACGAAAAGGGTATAGTGACGATACCGACTGTAAGGATTCCGAGTTCCCTGGAAATCTGAGCGATCACCGGGGCCGCACCGGTTCCGGTTCCGCCGCCCAGGCCAGCCGTGATAAAGAGCATTTTAGTGCCTTTTTCAAGAACAGCACGTATGTCGTCTGAATTTTCAAGCGCGGCATTGCGCCCAACCGTCGGCGCTGCTCCTGCTCCCAATCCTCCTGTGAGATTTACCCCCAACTGGATTTTTGTCGGCACAGGGCTCATGATCATGGCTTGTTCATCGGTGTTGCAGATGATAAAGTCCACACCCTTTATTCCCTGATGATACATATGGTTTACTGCATTGCTGCCACCACCGCCTACCCCGATAACTTTAATGATTGAGGACTGATTTTTTGGCAGGTCAAATTTTAACATATCGGCCATGATTGTATATTTTTTATGGGTTAAAATTATGAATAAAGGTTATTGAAAAGCCGCGTTTACTATTTAGTTATCAACGCAGTATTGTTAATAGATTTATTATTGGACATCCTCTTCAAAAATATTTCTGATTTTATTGAGAAACGTATCCAGAAAGCGCCTGTTTGGTTTTTCCGTAGGAGGGATAACTTCTGTTGGAATTCCAGGCTTCGGCAATTCTGGCGGGTTGTTATCCGCATTTTTCTGGTATCTGCCTATTCCTTCGATAACGAGTCCGATACCCGTGGCATACATCGGACTGGCCATTTCGGGGGGTACATCGCTGGCAAGATGTTCGTTAGGATACCCAATGCGGGTATCGAGGCCGGTGATGAATTCAGTAAGCTGGGCAACATGTTTCAGATGGGCGCCGCCACCGGTAAGTACGATGCCTTCGATCAGTTTTTTCTCGTATCCTGAATTTTTTATCTCATAATAAATATGCTCAATGATCTCTTCCATTCTTGCCTGGATAATGGAAGCCAGGTTCTTGAGACTGATCTCCTTTGCAGGTTTTCCCCGGGTTCCGGGTATTGATACTATTTCTTCCTCCCTGTTTTCGCGGGCCATGGCTGAACCAAATCTTACCTTCAATTGTTCGGCGTGTTTTTTTATAATTGAGCAGCCTTCCCTGATATCTTCGGTAATAATTTCACCTCCCAGGGGGATCACGGCTGTATGCCGGATGATTCCGCCATGGAAAATAGCTATGTCGGAAGTGCCTCCTCCGATATCCACCAGCACCACACCGGCCTCCTTTTCGTCTTCACACAAAACGGCTTCAGCGGATGCAATTGGTTCAAGAATGAGTTCAACAACCTCAAGACCTGCTTTACGTACACACCGGTAGATGTTTTTAGCAGCCGCAGTCTGGCCGATGATGATATGAAAATTTGCCTCAAGCGAACTTCCGATGCCTCCCTTTGGCATCGTGATGCCATGCTCTCCGTCGATGCTGAATTCCTGCGGGATCACATCGAGGATCTCCTCACCGGGATTCATGTTGAGGTTATACATGCTGTTGCAAAGCTTGTCAATATCTGCCTGGCTTATCTCAGTTTCACTGTCTTCACGGATCATGCTGCCGCGGTGTTGCATGCTTTTAATGTGTTGCCCTGCAATTCCCACGTTGACATATTTAATGTTGACCCCCGATTTGGTAGCAGCTTCTGCTACTGCATCTTTGATGGATTGTACGGTATTGTCAATGTTGGCTACTACTCCCCGTTTTACCCCGATGGAAGGCACTTTGCCATATCCAAGGATTTCAATTTTCCCATGTTCATTTTTACGACCTACGATGATCGCAATCTTTGTTGTACCGATGTCGAGACCGACAATGATGCCTTCGTTTTTCATTCTGGTTTATATTTTAGAACAAACTACCTGATTCTTGTATTTTATATTGATGACGTTATATTTATTCCAACCGATTTTATTCAGACCAAGCGTGTAAAATGCAAACAGTTTCCTGAATTTGTTATCCAGATCATCTGCACTGCCAAGCAGGATCAGATGATTCCCAACCCTTGGAATGAGTTCGAATTCACCGGCATCGTTGACATAAATCTGATCGATCTGGGCTTTCAGGAATTTATCATGGGTGATGTACATGGTCAATTTGTAGAGGTTGGTCATGAGCGAATCATAAAAGATTGAATCGGACAAAGCGAGGATATTGACCCTGTATGTTGGATTTTGTATGTACGAATCGTCGATAACGCCAGTGGCAACAAGCACGCGTGCAGAGAAATTTGGATTAAGCGGCAGCAGGGCTCCTGATTCATCCAGATAAAAGCTTTCGTATTTACGGTTGATAATGCGCAACAACGGCTCACGCTGGCGGATTTGGACAAAAAGGGAACCTTCGTTGCTTTCATAAACCTTTACTTTGGCTATGTAAGGCTGTTTCCGGATGACACCTTCGATAGAGGCAGTATTGATGTAACCAAGCGGTTTGCCCTTGACCATTCCTGCCGTTTTCAGAATCAGTGAATCAATGTCTTTTTTAGTGATCAATACATCGGCTGCACCATAATCGATGTTGACAACCACCTGTTTGCACGGCTGTTTATAGTGCTCCACCTCGGCAAAACCCACCATCACCCCGGCTCCGGCCACCAGGAGAATCCATACAACTATCAGCAATATTTTTAAAAATTTCTTCATCTAAATTTACGGTCGCTTCAGTAATTCAGTAATGGGTTCAACAAGTTGATCGATATCGCCGGCGCCAAGGGTCAGCAGGATTTCGGGTTTGTTGATCGCAAGTTCATGCAGGATTTGTTTTTTTTGAACAAGTTTTTTATGCCGGAGGTTTACGCGGTCAAGCAAAAGTTCAGATGTCACCCCCTCGATGGGCAGTTCACGGGCAGGGTAGATGTCGAGTAGCAGCAATTCATCAAGCAATCCAAGACTGCGTGCGAAATCATCGGCGAAATCGCGTGTACGAGAAAAAAGGTGGGGCTGGAAGATGCCGGTAATCTTTTTCCCCGGATAGAGATCACGTACGGCACTGATGCAGGCCTTCAGTTCTTCGGGATGATGTGCATAATCATCGATGTAGACAAGGCTGGCGCTGCGGATCCGGAAATCGAACCTGCGTTGTACCCCCTGGTACGTGCGGAGCGCTTCCCTGAGATGATCGTGTCCGATATTGAGCAGGAACCCGACAGCAAGTGCTGCAATGGCATTCTCAAGATTGAATTTGCCCGGTACGCCAAGTACCAGATCAGGGATAGTCGCCGAGGGATTGACAAAATCGAAATGAAGCAAACCATCAACTAACTTGATATTATCTGCAAAGAAATCAGCTTCACCTTTCAGTGAATAATCATAAACGGAATAATCGTTTAATTGCATTGGTGCGACCCCGGCACCGGTTTTCATGATGAGCGAGCCGTTTTTCGCAATTCTTGTGGTGAAGTCGGAGAAGGAATTTTTCAGGTCATCATGGTTCTTGTAAATATCGAGATGGTCGGCATCAGCCGAGGTGATGATGGCGATATGGGGTGTTAACTGAAGAAAGGATTTGTCGTATTCATCGGCTTCCACAACACAATAAGAACTGGTGAAATGATCGGGCTGTGACTCATTGGTTGTGTGGTCCTGAGACTCGAACAGAAAATTTGTTCCGTAGTTCTTTGAAATTCCGCCTAAAAAGGCAAGCTGGCTGATGCCCGAAGTGTGAAGCATATGGGCAATCATGGTCGAAGTGGTGGTTTTGCCATGGGTTCCGGCGACTGCAATGGTTTTGTATGCCCCGGAAATCATTCCAAGTACTTCGGCCCTTTTCTTCATCGGGACTGCATGTTCTTTAAAATACAGATACTCTTTATTATCAAGGGGAACAGCAGGTGTAAAAACAACGAGGTCGGGGCGACCCTGTATCAGAGATGTGTCGTCGGTGAAATGAATATCCATTCCTTCGCTGATGAGACGATCGGTAAGGGGGGTCGGTGTCCGGTCGTAACCTGAAACTGAGGCACCCTGCAATTTGAAAAACCTGGCCAGGGCGCTCATACCGATGCCGCCGATACCGAGAAAGTAAACGGATTTCGGGTTTCGGATCTCGGATTTCTGTTCAAGGAGTGATAGCGCCACCTCAGCAATCGTATCTGCTGCATTGATCACTCCCAAGACCCGGATGTGTGCGCTGAGTTCGGCCTGGCGCGGAAGATTGTCGAACAACTCCACAATTAGTCTGCCAAGGCTCTCAACAGCAATGTTGTCGCTGACCATCGAAGCAGCATTTTTATCAGCCAGGGCAAGGGCATTTTTCGTCTGGTGATCTTCGGAAACATTGGGTGAAGGTACGAGGATAACCGGTTTGCCAACAACGCAAAGTTCGGATATGGCGATTGCTCCTGCGCGTGAAACGATGACATCGGCGGCAGCGTAAGCGAGATCCATTCGGTCGATGAACGGATAAATGAAGAGATTTCGGATTTCGGATTTCGGATTTCGGATTTCTGATCCGGGATGCTTGAAAAGGGAATTAATGTTTTCGAAATAATACTTTCCTGTTTGCCAGAGTATCTGGATATTCCGGTCATCACCTGAGTCGATAAAGAATTTCAGGATGGCCTGGTTGATGGTCCTGGCTCCGAGACTGCCGCCAATCACAAGCAGGGTTTTTTTCCCGGCACTGAGTCCGAAATATTTCCGGGCTTCCTCTTCCTTCCCGGCGATGTTTACTAAATCCTGGCGGATGGGGTTTCCGCTCAGCACTAATTTATCCTCCGGGAAATACCTGCTCATACCTTCATATGCCACACATATTTTTTGAACCCGTTTTCCAAGCAGCCGGTTGGTAACACCAGGAAAAGAATTCTGCTCCTGGATGAGTGACGGAATACCCATGGAGGTGGCCACACGCAAGGTTGGGCCGCTGGCATACCCGCCAACGCCTATGACAACATCGGGTTTAAATTTGGCGATGATCCTCCTGGCTTTCATGATGCTTCCGATAAGTTTAAAAGGAAAGGACAGGTTTTTCCAGGTCAGTCTTCGTTGAAAACCACTAATGGTAAGTCCTTCAATGCGAAATCCTGCAGCGGGTACCTTTTCCATTTCCATCCGTCCTTTGGCGCCAATGAAGAGGATTTCAACCTCACTCATTTTTGACCTGAGGGCATGGGCAATGGCAATGGCCGGAAAAATATGTCCGCCGGTACCTCCTCCGCTGATAATGACACGTTTCATACTGCAGGAACAGTGTTGGGTTTAATATTGAGGGTAGGCTCCCGGAGGATATCCACCTCCGTGCCATCCCGGGTTTCGATCTCAGAAAAGCGGCTGATGCTGAGAATGATGCCAATGGAAATGCTGGTGAACCAGATGGAAGTTCCACCCATACTTACCAGGGGCAGAGTTTGGCCGGTTACCGGGAAAAGGTTCACTGCAACGGCCATGTTGATGAGCGCCTGGAATACCAGGCTGAACCCAATTCCGATGCTTAGCAGTGACCCGAAATTGCCCTGGCTTTTGCCTGCAATGCGGATTACCCTGAAAAAAAGGATAAGGTAGAGCAACAACACGAATGCACCGCCTACAAATCCATACTCTTCGATGATGATGGCAAAGATAAAATCGGAATAGGGATGAGGCAGGAAGTTGCGCTGGGTGCTCTTGCCGGGTGATTTTCCGAAAATTCCACCTTGTACAATGGCAATCTTTGCCTGGTCAACCTGGTAAGTCACATCCGGGTCGACCTCTTTTTTATGGACAAAATGGTCGATGCGTGCAACCCAGGTTGTACCACGGGGAAATAATTTAGGAAAGGATGTAGAAAGAAAGTAAATCATGACCATACCGAGCATGCCAAGAATGACCAGCGAAACCATATATTTCAGGCTGATTCTGCCAATAAACATCAGAACGATACAGGTTACGAATAAAATAGCTGCCGTTGAAAAGTTGGCCGGCAGGATCAACACCGTTACAATGATTACCGGGATGATGACCGGCAAAAAGCCTTTGCGAAAATCCTGCACCATCTCCTGCTTTTTACTCAGCACCCTAGCAAGATACATGATGAGAAAGAGTTTTGCCACATCAGAACTCTGAAAGGTGAGGTTTACAATCGGAACGGTAAGCCAGCGGTTGGCTTCATTGAGGTTTGTGCCTGAAAGCAGCGTGATTAGCAGCAAAGGGAAGGTTAAAAATAACCCGATCTGGGAGATTCGCGAATAATAGGTATATCTCACCAGGTGTGTGATGTACATCAATCCTAATCCAAACCCAAGGATCATAAAATGTTTGAAAAGGTAGTATTCGGTATTGCCGTGTTGTTTCTTATATGCGAGCGTGCCGGTTGAACTGTACACCGCCAGCAATGAAAAAATGCATAGGATGACCACCACTGTCCAGATCACTTTATCCCCTTTGATATCCTTGACAAATTTCAACATCGGCGCCATGACTTATAAGTTTTTTACAAATTTGCGAAAGGCTTTTCCCCGTGCTTCGTAATTATCAAACATGTCGAAGGATGCACAGGCAGGCGAAAGGAGAACCACGTCGCCCTTTTCTCCCATGTAATAAGCGGCCTGAACTGCATCTTCCATGGTCAGTACATCGACAATCGGTAGCCCGGTTACATCAAAAGCTTCATGGATGCGGATATTATCGTGGCCAAGGCAAACAATTCCTTTTACATTGCGGCGGACCTGCTGCAGCAAAGTGGAATAATCATTGCCACTGTCGACACCTCCAACGATCCAGATCACCGGTCGGGTATTGCTTTCCATGGCAAACCAGGTACCGTTGATATTGGACGATTTTGAATCATTGATGAATTCTATCCCGTGTATGATGGCCACAAGTTCGAGCCTGTGTTCAACCTGCTGGAAGCCGGAAAAACTTTCTTTAATGTTTTCCTTACGGATTTCGCGGATCTTTGGACCGATCGATGCCACCAGTGAATTATATACTGTTGTTTGTCCCTGCTTCGCCAATGCTTCAAATGTCATGTTTTTTATCTTAGTTTGAGTGTAACAATGGTTAAAACGGCCAACATAATACCAACGATCAGAAATCTCATCACGATCTTCGATTCATGGTAGCCGGCCTTCTGGAAATGATGGTGCAGGGGCGACATTTTAAAAATCCTTCGTCCCACACCATATTTATGTTTTGTATACTTGAACCAGGTGACCTGGATTACCACCGAAAGATTTTCAGCTAAGAATATCCCGCAGAAGATGGGGATAAGGATCTCTTTGCGGATCATGATGGCAAATACAGCAATGATGCCACCCAGGGCCAGACTTCCTGTATCTCCCATGAAAACCTGCGCCGGGTATGAGTTGTACCAGAGAAATCCGATGCATGCTCCCACAAAGGCTGAGATGTAAATAGTCAACTCGCCGGTATTCGGAATATACATGATGTTCAGGTAATTGGCAAAGAAAATATTCCCAGAAACATATGCCAGCACACCAAGTGTAACTCCGATGATCGCAGAAGTTCCCGTTGCGAGCCCATCCAATCCGTCGGTGAGGTTGGCCCCGTTCGACACAGAAATGATGATAAATATCACAATCGGGATGAAAACCAGCCATGTCCACTTTTTTGCCTTCGGGCTTATCCATGAAATAAGCCAGCTATAGTCGAATTCGTTATTTTTCACAAAAGGGATGGTGGTTTTTGTCGACTTAAACGTGGTCATGGATCTGTCGGCAGATGATTCCATAGCGAGTACGTCCTTTGTAGGAACATAAGCGGTTTGCTTTACCCGTTCACGGATCACGATGTTGTCGCTGAAATACATGGTGAACCCGACGATCAGTCCTAACCCGATCTGTCCGAGAACCTTGAGTTTCCCCGGCAGTCCTTTTTTATCCTTTTTAAAAACTTTAATATAGTCGTCGAGAAACCCTATCAGCCCCAGCCATATTGTTGCCATGAACACCATAATTATATAAATGTTGTTCAGTTTAGCGAACAACAACGAAGGTATCAGTATGGCCGCCAGAAGGATGAGTCCGCCCATGGTGGGGGTTCCCTGCTTGAGGTTCTGCCCTTCGAGTCCCAGGTCGCGTACAGTTTCACCTACTTGTTTTTTCCTGAGAAAATCGATTATCCGTTTTCCGATGATCATGGAGATAAACAAGGAGGTGAGAAGTGCTGCTGCTGCCCTGAATGAAATGTATTGAAACACACCGACTCCGGGGATGTCGAATGCTTTATGCAACCATGTAAAAAGATGGTAGAACATAGCCTTACGGATTTACGATGTTATTAAGTCCGAAAATTTTCCGCACCACTTCCCTGTCATCAAAATGATGCTTCACACCTTTCACCTCCTGGTAATTCTCGTGTCCCTTTCCCGCCACCAGGATAATGTCGCCGGTTTTTGCCAGGGCACAGGCAGTTTTTATGGCTTCGAGCCGGTTTGCGATTACCAGCACTTTGTCAGACTGGTGCTTCTCAACCCCCTGCAGCATATCAGCCAGGATCGCTTCAGGTTCTTCATTCCGGGGATTGTCGGAAGTAAGAATGACCCTGTTGCTCAAGGTACAAGCAATATTGGCCATGACCGGCCTTTTTGTCGCATCACGGTTTCCGCCTGCTCCCACTACCGTGATTAACTGTGCGTTTTGTCCGCGGATGGTGTTGATGGTTTCGAGCACATTTTTCAGCGCATCCGGTGTATGGGCATAATCGACGATTGCTGTAACATGACCGGATGACCGGACATAATTGAACCGTCCATCAACGGGTTCCAGGCGGCTCATAATGGTCACCACCTCCGTTTTGTCCTGCCCCAGCAACATGGCTGTTGCAAAAACGGCGAGTAGATTACTGGCATTGAAATTCCCGATCAGTTTGAACCACGCTTCCAATCCGTCGATATTGAGATGTAACCCCTGGAATTCGTTTTCAAGGATCTTACAGCGAAAATCGGCCATTGACTGCAGGCTGTAAGTGAATTTTGAAGCCCGGGTATTCTGAAGCATGACCCTGCCATTCCTGTCATCTTTGTTGATCAGGGCAAAAGCACCGGCAGGCAGATTGTCAAAGAATGTTTTTTTGGCCTGAAGATAGGCATCAAATGTTTTATGATAATCAAGATGGTCGTGGGTAAGGTTGGTGAAGATCCCACCCCTGAAGGTGAGTCCTGCAATCCGCTGCTGATCAATGGCATGTGATGAAACTTCCATAAAACAATATTCACAGCCTTCCTCCACCATATTTGCAAGCAATGCATTAAGTTGGAGCGGATCGGGGGTGGTATGTGAGGCGGCAACCTCTTTTGTGTTGATCTTGTTAACAATGGTTGATATCAATCCGGCTCCAAAGCCGAGTTCAAAGAAAAGCCGGAAAAGAAGCGTTACGATGGTGGTTTTTCCATTTGTGCCGGTCACACCGATCAATTTCAGTTTCTCTGAAGGGTTTCCATAGAAGTCGGAGGCGATGATCCCGAGAGCCAGGTTGCTTTTTTCCACCAGAATATAGCAAACACCATCTTTCAGGTTCGTAGGAAGTTTTTCACAAATGATGGCCACGGCTCCCTTCTCCAATGCCAGGTCAATGAAGTCGTGACCATCTGAAGTCGTTCCGCGGACAGCAAAAAACAGATTGCCCGGCATCACCTGGCGCGAATCGAACTGCAACCCGCTGACCGGGATATCAGTAATTCCGGTTACCCCAACGATTGCTGTATGAACGATGATTTCACGCAACTGCATCATGCCTGTGTTTTTGGTTTATCCTGTTTCAACTGCAGATCTATTACCACCGGCATACCTTTGTAAATTGTCAGGCCGGGTAAAATGGATTGTCTTACAACGGTGCCTCTGCCCTTCACCAGCACATTCAGCCCCTGTGATTCCAGCAGAAACAGGGCATCTTTCAAACCCATCCCGCACACGTCAGGCATGGTTCCGCGGGAAACCGGCGTGGCGGAAAGAAAAAGTCTATCTCCGGCAGTTACCGGACGACCCCAGGGTGACTGACTGCTTTCAGGACGGGCATTCAAACCAAGGAAAGTAAAAGCATCCTGGAGATCCTTCATTTTTCCAGCCTGGGCAAATGGCAGTGGCGATGCAGTGGTATCGTGGGGCAGGGGAATGATGATGTCGGGACGGATGGCATAAAGCCTGTCGGATAATTCACGGAACACAGGTGCCGCCACAGCACCTCCATAATACTTTCCCTTCCTTGGATTGACAATCACAACGATCAATGAGTATTTAGGATTGTCGGCAGGAAAATATCCCACAAACGACCCTTTGTACTGAACCTGCTTGGTTCCCTGGCGGTAACCTTTATTCCCTGCTGCTATCTGACAGGTACCCGTCTTCCCTGCGATTTTATAGTCGGGCGATTTTATGTTTGCCCCTGTTCCTTCTGACACCACTCCTTCAAGCAATAATTTGGCTTTTTGTATAGCTGCCGGGGAGACAATCTGAGGGTTGAGCACCACGGGATTAAAACGTTGTACAAGCTGACCATTTGAGCGGATTTCACGCACGAACAGTGGTTTTACCATCACACCGTTATTTGCCACCGCATTGTAGAGTGTGAGAAGGTGAATGGGTGCCAGTGAAATTTCATATCCGATCGACATCCATGGCAGTGAAAGCGCTGACCAGTATTTACTTTTTGTGGTTTTAATGTAGGGCTTGCCTTCACCTGCAATCTGAAGCCCGAGGGGCCTATTGATGCCGATACGATAGAGCCCGTCGATATATTTTTGAGCAGAGTCAGCGTAAGCAGAATAGATCATTCTGGAAGTGCCTACGTTCGATGATTTTTCGAATACCTGCAGCGCGGTGATCACCCCCAGTCCATGATGCGAGTCCTCCATCTTGCGGCCGGAATAATAGGTGATTCCCCCTGAGCAGTTTACCGGTGTTTCAAGGGTGATTTTGTTATCGTCAAGCGCCACTAAGAATGAAGCCAGTTTGAATGTTGACCCGGTTTCCTGACTCTCGCCGATGGCATAGTTGAAAATCTCTTCGTAGGTTCCCCGCTTGGTAAGACCAAGATTGGCCATGGCCCGCAGATAGCCCGTTTTCACCTCCATCAGGATCACGCAGCCGTGGTCGGCGCTGTCGGCAATGAGCTCTTTGCGTAGCGAAGATTCAGCCAGATCCTGCAGGTTTACATCGAGTGTTGTGACAATGTCGTCGCCATTCTGAGGCTCAACCTGGCTTTCCGGGTCGACCGGCATCCAGGCCTGGCTACCGATGCGTCGCATCAGTCGCTGACCGTTAACTCCCTGCATGTTTTTCGTAAAAGAACCTTCAAGTCCGACAAATACTTTTTTCGAACCCTCTCCGCTTTCGTATCCGATGATGCGTCTTGCCAGCGATTTGTAAGGAAGTTCACGATGATATTGCGCCATTACGATCAATCCTCCTTTGAATTTTCCCCTCCTGAAAATTGGGAAATGACGCATTTTATTAAGTTCGGGATAGGTCACATCGCGCTGGATGAGCAGAAAGCGGTTTTCATTTCTTCTGCCTTCCCACAGCATTTCTTTGTAGGCAGATGGTGTGTGGTCTTTGAACAGTTGTGAAAGGCATAAAGAAAGGGAGTCAATATTTTTGGTAAAAACTTCATTAGTGATGGAGTCGGTCATCACGTCCATGCGGATTTCGAAAATGGGAATGGAAACTGCCAGCAGACTGCCATCATCGGCAAGGATGTTCCCTCTGATCGCCTCCATCTCAAAAAGATGGATCTCCTGTTTTTTAGCCATCTCGAGGAATTGTTTCTTCTCGAACTGCTGGATCATTACCACCCGTGCAAGGATGAACAAACCAAAGAGCAATACCAGCAGGTAAACCATATACACCCGGATCAATATGTCTTTTTTGATGTCTTTCATCCGGTCAGTCCTTTTTTAATGTAAGCGTATCGCCCGAATAAAGAATCTTATAGGGAGGCATGGTTGTCTCTTTGAGACCAAGGATCATGGCGCGCTTCGATATCTCCGACTGCCGGCCCTGGAACATCAGGATGGATTTCGTCGTAATATACTGGTAACGCAGCTCCTTCAGTTCGCTTTTTATATGTTCAATATTCTTGAATTTTTTTTCGGTGTCGTAAGTATTTCCGATATACATCATGGCCAGCAACGCTAAATAGAGGAAGTATAACAGGTTTCCGGTTACCCACTCCTTCGAAAGGTAATCGCCTCCCAGGAAATCCTGAACTGCCTTACGGCTTTTATTCGGCTTCCTGACAGCCGCTACGGGCTCCTGGGCGGCACCGGCAGTATCCTGCATGAAATCCGTTTCAACATTACCGTTTCCCGGTGATGAAGATTCGTTCAAAGCCTGGGTGTGGCTATTATATTTCAGGTTGTCCTTTTCCATTATATTTTTTCGGCTACCCTCATTTTCGCACTACGTGCGCGGCTGTTCTCTTCAATTTCCTGTGTAGCTGGCACGATGGCTTTGCGTGTTATCACTTTTAGTGGTGTAAGTACATTGCCGAAAAAATCTTTTTCTACAATTCCTTCAAAGTTTCCTGCCCGGAAATAATTTTTTATCAGCTTGTCTTCGAGCGAATGGTAGGCAATCACAACCAACCGGCCACCTGGCTTAAGTGCGTGGGCAGCCTGCTTCAGAAATTCCCGCAGGGCATCTGTTTCCTGATTTACTTCAATCCGCAGCGCCTGGAAAACCTGAGCCTGATATTTGTTCTCTTTTCCGCGTTCGGCGCAGGAATTTGCAATTTCTTTGAGTGCAGTGGTAGTCTCAATGGCTTTTATCTTCCGCGATTCCACAATCCTTGAGGCCAGCTTCCGCGCATTCCTGATTTCGCCGTAAGCATAGAACAGGTCACGCAGATTTTCTTCGCTGTAATGGTTTACAACATCTTTAGCGGTTTGTTTCTTTTTCCGGTCCATACGCATATCAAGAATGCCGTCGAAACGGGTTGAAAATCCCCGGTCGGCTTGATCAATCTGGTGCGAAGAGATGCCAAGGTCGGCCAGGATTCCATCCACAGAGGCAACGTTATGCAACTTAAGAAAGTTGCGCAGAAACCTGAAGTTGCTGTTGACCATCACCAAGCGGGGGTCGTCGATCCGGTTGCTGATTGCCTCCTCATCCTGATCAAATGCCACCAGTCGGCCTTGCTGCATTTTGTCGAGCATGGCCCTTGAATGTCCCCCACCGCCAAAGGTGGCGTCAACATAGATGCCACCTGGCTTTATGGCCAGCGCTTCGATGCTTTCGCTAAGCAGAACACTCTTATGATAGATCATGACCTGAAACCTTTACACCATTTTGTCCTTTAGGTTGTCCGCCGACTGGGAATATTCTTCCGCGCTCATTAACCCAGACTTCCTGTAGGTGGCTTTATCCCACAACTCAATTTTGTTTCCGTAAGCAAATAATATCACCTCTTTTTCGATGGATGCTTCTGGTATCAGGATTTTAGGTATCAGAAACCTGTTCTGGCTGTCAAGGCATACTTCATTTGCCCCTTTATTGAATCTTCTTTGAAAACGGCGGCTGTCCTCCGAGAACTCGCTCATTCTGTTGACCTTACCGCTTACCTCATACCATACATCCATTGGACGTATTACCAGGCAGCCTTCGAACCCCACGTTGATGACAAACTTATCCTGTAACTCCGGGGCGAGCTGTTTCTTCAATGCTGAAGGAAAGATGATCCGGCCTTTCTCGTCCAGCTTGCACTCATATTCACCGATTAAATTAGTTGTCGCCACGCATCAATTTTTGCGACGGTAAATATATAAAAAAATTTCCACTTTCCTCCACTTTCCTCCACTGTTAATAACTTTTTTTAGACTAAAGCTGAAAAACAGGGAAAAATAATCCGCTATCCAATAGGAAAGGATGATGTCAGGACAGTTTTAGGATTAAAGGAATTAGGGTGATTACGTTTGAAATTGAAATCGGCTTGGTGAAAAAAAGTGAAAAAATCACTGTAATCTTTGAACCCTATTGGGGTGACATCTTTGTAGCAAGAGAAATGCAGACCATTTCCAGAGCCCCATCGGGGCGACATGATTGGTGAACCTGACGAAGCATAGGTGTTGAGTTTATCGAACTTTAAACGAATAATCTATTTCGCAGCTCCGCTGCTCAGAGTTTTACATCCTGTTTCGACAACTACAAAGATCAGGCAGCGACGCTGCCAATGGGGGAGCTTGTGTAAAACCCCCAGATTCTCCTCTTAATCCTAGTTTTATCCTGGATGTGATGATTTATTAAAAAAGGGATTTTGGAAACTGTCACCGGAATGGCCGACAACTTTCAACTGAAAAGTATCTCACGGGTGCCCGATAACCAGTTTGGCTGTAAAGGTGCCGCAATGGATGATATAAATTCCATTCGGGAGTGCGGAAGTGGCAAGCGTGATCTTACCTGTGAATGGAAATTCAAGGATTTTCCGGCCAAAGAGGTCGGAGATGATAATGCGGGATGCGGGAGTGAAATGGAGGGGAAGGACGGTTTCCGGGATCTGGTAACCGGGATACTCAATGGTCACCGTTTGATCTGCCGGATTGGGGCAGATTGATAGTTTTGGGTTGGTTTGTTCATGGTGTGCTGTTATACCGGGAACGATCGTTGCAGTTGTGCGTTTGGTGATATAATTAAGCCCGCCGGCGAAATTTCCGGTAATTATGTCGAAAGCTTCTGTATCGGTGAGATGGCCAATGGCTGGCGATGTCTGCCAACCAAAAAGGGTATCCTTCGGAGTTGACGAGAGCCATTCGTATAATCCACCTGATTCGGTGAACTTTCCATCTGTATTGTGATCAATGTTGTTGAAAAGGTGTATCCTGCCTTCATCTGAACCAATCACCAGGAATGTGGTGCCATCAGGGTGTCGCGCAAAACATGGCGTACTGAATCCGTTGTAGGAAAGATTGTAATTTGTCACATTGATTTTTCCAAGACTATCGGTAATCAGGTTGAATTCAGGATTTGAAGTTGGGCCTGAATTTGCATAATAGTTCAGGTTCCCGTTTTGTTCGCCGACGATCAGGTCGGGTTTGCCGTCTTTGTTCAGGTCGAAAAGCTGAGGCGTACTGTAATCCCCTACGTTGATTCCCTGGTAATTGGTCACAGGCGTACCAAACTCAGGGAGAACCGCGCTGCTTCCCGAATTTGGGAAAAAAATCAGGGTTCCGTCTGCGTTGCCTATCAGCAAATCGGGCAGCCCGTCGCCGTTCAGATCGCCAAAAGCCGGAAAGGCTCCCCGCAGGTGAAGTGAAGAAATTCCGGCCAGGTCATCCGTAACATATGTAAAAACAGGGGCCGAAGATGTTCCGCTATTTTTGAAAAATGCGATTTTTGAAGTGTAAACCGAATGAAGAACAGCATCCTTGTAATAAGAAGAATCATATAGCCCATCATTTCCAACAAACAAATCCTGCAACCCGTCACCATCGAAATCAAACAAAACCGGATGAGCGGCTGATCCAAAGTCCATCATTTCATTTCGAAAAAGTCGGTCGGTTTGGTATTCAAAGCGGGGGTGTGAAGCTGAACCGGTATTTTTATAAAACCAAACGCAGTTGTAATTGTCGGCAGTGAAGAAATTCTGATCAAACGGCGAAACCACGATATCGTTGAGCCCGTCGTTGTTGAGATCAATAAGCGAAACAGCCGGAAAGGAGAATAGATGTACTGCTTTGGTACCGGCCGGGAAAACCGTATCCTGAGCCGTCATATAAGCCGTGTCGATGGTGCCTCCGTTGGTGAGTGCTACCAGCCCGGGATAATCAACATCCCCAACGATAAGATCCTGAAGACCATCCCCGTTGAGGTCAGTTGCCAGCAGGGTCGAACCCCGATGACGGAAATGACGAGTGACAAGTGACGAGTGACGAGTGACAAGTGACGAATGACGAGTGACAAGTGACGAATGACGAATAACGAATGACGAATTACAAGTGACAAATGACGAGTGACGATTGATGATTTCCTCATTTGTCATTTGTAATTTGTCACTTGTCACTTGTATTTTGTCACTTGTCACTTGTATTTTGTCACTTGTCATTTGTAATTCGTCACTCAGGCAAGGTGCATTCAGCGTGACCCGGTTTCCGCCTTCGCTTTCCTTGAATTTTCCCCAGCAGTGGTCGGTAAGTCTGAAATCAAGACTGTCGCAATGGCCATACTTTTCCATCGACAGATTTTTATGATATTCCACATATGATCCCATGCCGAAGAAGGTAAGCAGGTCGAGGTCGCCGTCGCCATCGATATCGGCCACGGCAGGGTAATCCACGCTGGTTACCAGGATGCCAACTTTTCCGGTATAATAAAAAGATTCCAGCAGATCGGTTACCAAGCTGAATTTTAATATAGTGTCGGAAACATTTTTAAAAACGCGCACACCTCCCAGTCCATAGGTGAAGATATCCGCCTTTCCATCACAATTATAATCGCAGGTGATAACCCAGTCGTGCAAATCAGGCAGATTTCGGGCATATTCCTGGGCGAACCTATAATCGATGGTGTTGGGCGTCGCATTGTTGATAAAGGTCAATTTCCTGTTTCCATGCCGGTCGAAAAGAAGCAAATCGTTGATCCCGTCGAGGTTCAGATCGATGGCACAAAACTGGCAGGAGTTCAATCCGCCGGCCCATGGAAATAACAGTGGGTTAATGGGAAACTGACGATTTATGATTGACGGCTGATGAGTTGAAGCAGTTGAGGTTTGGGTTGAAAGGCAGAAACTGAAGATGCTCAGAAACATGCTAATCAGCAACTGATGGAATAGTTTACCATTCCTGAAAAATATTAAATTTGAGTTTATCACAACAATGGTTACTTAAAGGCAGATTTTTATTTCTATTCAATTTTTATACTGATTGAGCACAATCATACCAGTAAAAGGCTGAAATTACT
>CAIYES010000224.1 GCA_903925275.1 uncultured Bacteroidales bacterium | reverse complement strand
GTGCGTATCACGAATGAGGATGGCTTAAGCAGAATAATTGATATCCCATCCAATAAATTCATAAGTGTAGATCAGTTTTCATCCTATGTTTTTGACGAAGGAAATTTCCTGTGGACAGGATGCAAAGCGCATTATATTAAGATTTTAAAATTTATTTCTAAAGATTTTCCTATGTGTAAACCACTTATCACCCTAGGCTGGCAGCGAGAAGGCTTCTACGCCTTCGCAAATGGCATTTATAATGGATTGTGGCAACCTGTCAATGAATTCGGCATAACCACCCACCAAGAGAAACTTTACTTTTCCCCTGCGTTTTCAGTAGTGTACACCAATGCAAGGGAGGATGATGATCTCTATGAGAATGATCGTTATTTTGTATATAAACAGGCCGCCTGTACATTCGGCCAGTGGTCGCAGCTTATGATGGATGTATATGGTCAAAATGCCATCATGGGCATGGCCTTCGCCGTTGCTTCAATATTCCGGGATCTTATTTATGAGAAGTACAAAATCTTCCCTCACTTGTTCCTGTTCGGTGAAAAGCAGTCCGGAAAAAGTCAGATGGCCTGGTCACTTTCAAATCTCTTCTTTCATAATTTCCCTGCTTTCAATTTGAATTCCGGAACTCATGTTGGCCTCTCAAGAAGAGGATCCCGAAGCAAAAATTGCATTGTCTGGCTTGATGAATATTCAAATGATATTGATATCAGGCGTTTTCAGTTATTGAAAGCTGCTTACGATGGTGTAGGGCATGAAAAAGGAAAGATGACTCAAGATAGCCGAACGTCCATTACCAAAATTCTTAGTTCGTTTCTTATTTCCGGCCAGTTCCTTCCGACCCTTGATGACAATTCCCTGCTCACACGGTCGTGCCTTTTATCCTTTATAAAGAAATATTATACCCCGCAGCAAATGGCTCGTTATGAAGAATTGAAGGATTTGGAAATTCAAGGGATCAGCTCACTGGTTACAGATATTTTGGAATACCGCAAATTAATGGAAGATCAATTTGCAAGAACATTTTCGACTATTCAGGAAAACTTAAAAGCTGAAATGATTCAGGAAAATCTGCCCTTCGATGAAAGGTTAATCAGGAATTATTGTTGTCTGCTGGCTCCGATCAAGATCATCCTGGAGAGTGCTACACCGTTGACACTCAGTTTTGATTATGCAACTATGTACAAAATTGTCAAGCATGACATCGCTTCCCTGACAAAACAGATTGCTACCTCAGAATCAATATCAACATTCTGGTCAACCGTTGAATATCTTCTTGATGAAGGCAAGATACAGGCAGGGGTAGATTTCAAGATTGCAATGACTCCATCACTGGCCTATACAAATAAACAAGGTGATGAAATTTCCGGACCATTTGCCAAACCACAAAATTTGCTTTTTATCAGATTTTCAAGAGTCCATCCGCTTTACATGGAGAAATGGAGACAACAAACAGGTAAGAATGGCATTGATCTTATTTCCATCATGCACTATCTCAAAAACCATAAATCGTATGTAGGCTATACCAACCATACACGTTTTGACACCTCCAATACTTCTGCTTTTGTTTTCAAATATGGTCCCGGGCAGCTTGATATTAACCTGGAGCGTACCATTGCAAACCCGTATAGTACTGAAAAGAAATCAGCTACTGAGGAACCTGTTGCGACCCCTCCAAAACAGGAAACTCTCAAGCTTGATAATTTGCCTCATATTGATCCGGAAGACCATGAAGATGAACGCCCATTTTAGCATCATTTAAAAAAAAAATAAAATTCCTGTTTTTTATGTCAAAATCCGGATTTCCCTTCCCCCGCTCCCCTACAGTTTTATATATTATTGATTTTTATATTATTAAGGGGTAAAAAAGGCGGGGGAAGTGTAGGGAAGCGTAGGGGCTTGTAGGGAAGCGGGGGACGTAGGAACGTGTTTTTGCTTTTGGAAAAGTGATTTTATTTTTTTTTTATCAAAAACACCAAAAACATGCAAAAATGAATGCACTGCCTTTTAGTACAAAATTGGAAAATATCAAGGTGAATAAAAGTGGTTTCAGATATTATAGTGAACTTCCGGAAAACTTCCGACTGGCAACCATTGATGATTTTATTGTGGATGGGAAACGCAGGATTGGTCTGATGTTCCTCATTCAATGGATTGATGATGCCTCCTTTTATCAAATATGTTATGTCTCAATGAACCTTACTCGTAAGATCCTTGGGCCGCATATTGAAGATAAACGTTTGTTCGTCAGCAATCAACCGCTAATTTTTAAATAACTGAACAG
>CAIYES010000223.1 GCA_903925275.1 uncultured Bacteroidales bacterium | reverse complement strand
ATTCATGATCTAGACTTTTTTAGGTGAATCATGTATGCAACACTCTTTGAAATACCTGAGCCATGCTTCCTTATCCTCCATAAGAAAAAGAGAGCAAGGTGAAATCATATTATTTTGCCAGCAAGGCACTCCCGATACGGCAGTTAAGACAGTTTTTTTTATCGCAGTAGAATTTTTTCAAATGCAAGAGCGCTTGTGTTTGCATGGCATTCAATACTGGCAACCCTGCTTCTGCCCAATGAATTATCACGGCATTTTGCTCACCACCAGCCTGCTCCAGAAAATTCAGCGCCTTCACACGCAATGCGGGTTGATCTTTTTCCAATCCATAAAAAAATAAAAATGGGACTATTCCATTAATCACCAATAGGTTGACACTATTTTTGCCTATGATTTTTTTTCTGAACGATGAAGGTTTTTCAAAAATATAATGTGTATCCCAATAGGGCGAAGCGCAGATATTCAATGATTCAATAACCTCATTGAATGACCCGCCCTCCAGAATATCAAAGAACCGGTTACGGGTAGAAAAAATAAAATTCGCCCATTGGCTGATGCGCAGCGTTGGAAAATTTGTAGGTCTCAGGCGAAGAAATTTCCAGGCGACTTCAGTTATGGGCTTTAAATCATATTTTTTTTGCAGGAAAAGGTACTCCTGCAATAATTCCTTAGGATACAAATCGTTGTGTGGGTTCCCCAGCATGCCTGATTGTCCGAATAACAAGGCTTCCAGGCGAAAAATATCATCACCATGTTTTTTAACAATTTTCAGTGGTAATGATTTTGTCAGCAGTTCAAATGGCAGACTGTTGATTTTAAAACCAAAAGCGGATCCCAAATGCTGATAAAAAGCATCTTCCCAGTTATTACGACAGTTTTCCCACAGTTGCTTAATATACAGAGCCTTTGAAACCAGGCGTTCCACCGCAAGCGACGGAGCCCATAAATCAAACCCATGATCAGTTGTTGTGACCAACTGATTGAAGCAAGGTATCCATTGATGGTTCATCATCATTTGCTGATACCGATCGAAAATCCAGTTCGGAAATTGGTTTTTAAGAACCAGCGTTTGAATTGGTGCGCCACTTGGATAATTAACCGGAATATCTGCTTCATAAACCACATGAAGAATCGCATTGTCATAAGCATGGTCAAGTTGGTGACCATGCTTAATCCAGTTTGATGCGCGAACATGAATTTCGACATTTCCGGCCCAGATAGTATCACCGATGCGTAAACGGGCATTGAAAAAGTCAGGTCCCCCATCGGTGTTACGATCGCCAGGATGCAGGATGGCAATCGGATCACCAGATTCGGTTTTCAGATCGGGGCTCAGGTGCCTGAATTGCCACAGATAAGATAAAAATTCTTCATTCATACCGAAAAGTTTTAGGATGATTCAATTATCCCCTTAATCGGGTAAAAGGTAAAAGGTAAAATGCATTGTTGAAAAAAAATAAAATAAAAGATTATCTTTGCACTAATTAAAACAGGAGTAAGCGCAATGAAAGATGTCGCCACACTGGTTTCCGGGATTGATTATAAATTAAGGAAGCTGATTGAGCATCGTCATTTGCTTCGCTCAGAAAATGAAAATTTAATCAACGAAATCCAGGGGCTTAAACTGGCAAACCTCGAGCAAAAGCAAAAGATTTTACAGCTTGAGGAAAAAATTAAAATACTTAAATTAGCTAAAACACTTGAAAAGAAAGAAGGAACCGTTGAAGCAAAATTAAAAATCAACGAACTTGTGCGGGAAATCGATAAATGCATCGGGCTTTTAAATACTTAGAATACGATTCGAAAACAGGCCAATGGACGAACTTTCCATAGCGTTACCTATCGCTGAACGATCATACCGGTTAGCGATTGACAAAGAACATGAGGAACTTTTTCGCAAAGCTGCTAAATTGATCGACAAGCGGATCAAAGATTATTCTACCAGCTATGCTTACAAAGACAAACAAGACCTCTTAGCCATGGTAGCACTGGAATATGCAACTGGTTATTTAAAAAATGACCGGTTATTGTCTGAAAATGAAACACAATGGCACGCAAAATTAGTAGCTATTGATCAGGCACTCGATGAACAACTTATAAGCATTAAGCCTTAACTGTTCTTTGAAAATATCTGAAAATACACCCGCATTCATTCAGACAGTTTGTAAACCTAACATTACAAATATTAGGGCATGGCTCATCAGCTCGTAGGACAGGCCTCACTGTTGCTTAGGCAGCATAATCGGATTTGTTTCCGGACAGTGGAAGTTCGAAAAGCTTGGCGGCTCTATCCGTGTCGTATGAGGTTTATCAATACCTCGCTGAATAATGCGGGTTTTTTCATGTATTCTCTGCCGTTCCTTCACTATTACTAACAATATGGGACCATGTTGAACTGGTATCCTGCGAAAAACTAACAAACAATGGAAGGAATTTTGATATATATCATCATCGGGGTAACCGGAGTTATCCTGGGAGGTGTAATTACCGGAACTATTCTAAACAGTGCCCTGGAACGTAAACGCGATGCACTTTTAAAAGAGGCCATTGAAAAGGCCGAAGTCGTTAAAAAAGAGAAAATACTGCAGGCCAAGGAAAAATTTCTGCAACTCAAAGGGGAACACGAAAAGTTCATTCATGAAAAAAATGAAGAACTTTCCCGCAATGAAAACCGGCTGAAACAGAAAGAGGGCACCCTGAATCTGAAAGTTGATGAATTTGGCAAAAAGCAAAAGGAGATTGCCACTATAAAGCAAACCCTGACCCAACAGTTGGAGATCATCAACAAAAAGCAGACTGACCTTGAAAAGGCGATGAAAATCCAGGTTGAAAAACTTGAAGCCATTTCGAACCTTTCAGCGGTTGAAGCAAAATCCCAGCTTATTGAAACACTCAAGGAGGAGGCTAAATCCGAAGCGATCGTTTACATGAAAGACATCATTGATGAGGCAAAGCTAACGGCAAACACCGAAGCAAAAAAAATCATCATTGAAACCATCCAGCGAACAGCTTCAGAGCATGCCATTGAAAACACTGTTTCAGTATTTAATATTGAAAGCGAAGAGATCAAAGGCAGGATTATCGGAAGGGAAGGACGTAACATCCGGACACTCGAATCGCTGACCGGTGTTGAAATTATCATTGACGATTCTCCCGACGCCATTCTTTTATCGGGGTTCGACCCGGTTCGCCGCGAAATCGCCCGTTTATCGTTGCATAAATTAGTCACCGATGGTCGTATCCATCCTGCACGTATTGAAGAGGTGGTGGCGAAAACCAAAAAGCAGATCGAGCAGGAGATCATTGAAACAGGAAAGCGCATCAGCATTGATTTAGGCATCCATAACATGCACCATGAACTGGTACGTATGATCGGTAAAATGAAATACCGTTCTTCGTATGGTCAGAACCTTCTACAGCACTCCATCGAGGTTTCGAAACTTTGTGCCACGATGGCTGCCGAGTTGGGGCTGAATCCCAAAATGGCCAAACGTGCCGGATTGCTGCATGATATCGGAAAAGTTCCTGATACAGAACCGGAATTGCCACACGCCGTGCTTGGCATGAAAATGGCCGAAAAATTTAAGGAAAAACCGGAAATTATCAATGCAATCGGAGCACACCACGATGAGATAGAAATGAATAACCTTATTTCACCCATTGTCCAGGTTTGTGATGCCATATCGGGAGCGCGGCCCGGAGCACGCCGTGAGGTTGTTGAAGCATACATTGAAAGGTTAAAACACCTCGAAGAACTGGCGCTCAGCTATCCGGGTGTAGTTAAAACCTACGCCATTCAAGCCGGCCGCGAATTGCGTGTGATTGTTGGCGCCGATAAAGTCACCGATGTGGAGGCAAACCAGATTTCATTTGATCTTTCCAAAAAGATTCAGAGCGAAATGACCTATCCCGGTCAAATCAAAATTACGGTAATCCGGGAGACAAGAGCAGTGAGCTACGCGAAATAACAGCATTTGAATGCATAATAAAAAGCCCTGTACCAGTTGATGATACAGGGTTTTTCATTTTGACCAGTTCCTGATGTATTCACAGGAATAGGATCAAGAGAAAAATCATGGGTTTATTCGCAAAACTTATGTATCTTTATTGGGTTAAAAAAGAAACCACAAAATGAAAAAAACAATTACAACTGTAATAGCAATAATAATCCTTACGATAGCAGGATTATTAAGTAGTTTCACTTACGCCCAAAAACAAACACAGCTTTGGGGAGTAGCCTTTGGCGGTCAAAACACTGCCGGCATTATTTTCAAAACCAATGGTTCGGGAAATAATGAAATGGTTAAATATGATTTTGTTCAATCTGCAGGAAACCCTTATGGCTCTTTAATGCAGGCATCGGATGGAAAACTTTATGGAATGACTTATTACGGAGGAGTAAACGGTGCGGGTAGTTTGTTTCAATATGATCCCACTATCGGTGCCTTTTCTATAAAGTATGATTTTGATTTTGCAGATGGACGTTTTCCTTATGGCTCTTTGATACAGGCAAAGGATGGAAACCTTTATGGAATGGCTACTGCTGGGGGAACAAGCGCTACAAACGATAATGGAGTTTTGTTTAAATTCAACCCTCAGAATAGCACTTTTACCAAACTTTTTGATTTGGACGGAACTACAACCGGAAGCACTCCTTGTGGCGCTTTATTGCAGGCAACTGATGGAATGCTTTACGGAATGACATATCAAGGCGGAGCTAATAATATGGGGGTGTTGTTTCAGTTTAATCCTGGCAATAACGCCTTTAATGTAAGGGTTGATTTTGATGGAGATGCAAAAGGACAAAATCCTTATGGCTCTTTAATACAGGCAACGGATGGAAAACTTTATGGAATGACCAAATACGGCGGATTAAACGGTTGTGGCGTTGTATTTCAGTTTGATCCCCGAACCAACAATTTTACTAAAAAGGTGGATTTTGATATGGTTACAACTGGAGGCGATCCTGATGGTTCATTGATGCAGGCTGCGGATGGAAAACTTTATGGATTAACTGAAGCAGGTGGTGCACATAGCGTTGGCGTTTTGTTTCAATATGATCCTGTTACACTCACCTTTGTCAATATGTTGGATTTCGATGGCTCTTCCAATGGAAGTAGCCCATATGGCTCTTTAATGCAGGCATTTGATGGAAATCTTTATGGAATGACCTATAACGGCGGAACAAATGATATGGGGGTTTTGTTTCAATTTAATCCTGCCACATCGACTTATACTAAAAAACTTGATTTTAACGGGTCAAATGGAAATAATCCGCAATTCACTCACCTGATTGAAATTCCAGTAACAATTGCAACGGGTTCAATTGATCTGACGAATTGTGTAGGCAGTTCCATTGTCGTTCCCTTTACAATTTCGGCAGCCTTTGATCCCGGCAATGTATTCACTGCTCAACTGTCGGATGCATCAGGTTCGTTTGCATCTCCTCTGGCCATAGGCAACGTGAACGCTACCGGAGCAGGCACAATCACTGCTGTCATTCCTGCCGGCACCCCGCCAGGCAATGCATACAGAATCAGGGTGGTCGGCATCAATCCCATGGTTACCGGCAGTAACAATGGAAGTGATATCAGTATAAATGCTTTGCCTGATGTAAATACGACTACAGATAAAGCAACTGTTACGGCAAATCAAAATGGTGCCGGGTATCAGTGGTTGAACTGCAATACCGGTTACTCAGCCATTACAGGTGCAACCGATCAAAGCTACACGGCAACAGAAAACGGATCGTATGCAGTACAAGTTACCATGAATGGCAATGGCTGTTCCGATACCTCCTCCTGTGTAACCATAACGGGTATAGGTATTTATGAAATTGGCAGAAACAATCAATTTGCAATTTATCCGAACCCCGCTTCAGATAACATCACAATCATCATCCCTCAAAAAGCCACCATAGAAATTACAAATTCTGCAGGACAAATTATTAAAACTATCAAGAGTGTTGACACTAAGGTGAAAATTGAAGTGGTGAATTTTCCAACCGGGGTTTATATCATAAAAGTAAAGACCGACAATGAAATTTTGACAAAGAAGTTTATCAAAGAGTAGGACGGTTGACCCAAATATAGGATCAAGAGGAATTTCTCGGGGGTCAGGAATTCCTCTTGATCCTAAACTAGGTGTCTAATTTAGGTGTCTAAAAAGCAAAAACCCTGCAAATCAAAGATTTACAGGGTTTTTTGCGGACCGGACGGGACTCGAACCCGCGACCTCCGCCGTGACAGGGCGGCATTCTAACCAGCTGAACTACCGATCCTCGAATGTGATGCAAATGTAACCCATTTTTTCCAAACTACCAACATCTTTTAAAATTCTTTCTCAAATGCGCCGCTTATCGCCACAGCGTGGCAGGAAATATTCAATTTCGCTGCCTCCTTAAGCCATTGCAGCGTTCGAAACCTTGAATTCGTTGCATCAATAATAATTTTCTGAGGATGAAAGACATTAACTGCCTCGGCTACTTTGACATTCGGGTTGAATGAAAGAATAAGAAATTCAACATCGATGCATCCGTGAAAACTTTTTGGAATCGGTTTGTTCAATATACCTATCCTGTGGGTTCCTGATTGAAAAAAATTCCCAAAATGTTCAACAGGAATAAATTCTTTTAACCCATTAAGGTGGTGATGGGCAATGCCAGACCAATAAACCCGGTGGTACATTATCCCATGAGCATTCAAATCTGCCATGAATATTTCATAGTTCAGCGGTTGAGCATTCCTGTCGCGCAACGAAATTGTATTATAGAATATCAAGGCCTTGTTCTGACAACTGAATTCGTAAAGTGCAGCATGATTGGCATTGAACACCAGGAACCGCGATGATCGCAAGCGTTCCACGCTAAATCCGATAAAGGACAGGTTCAGCACCATGGCTGCCGCAAAAAACAACCAGAGAAACGGCATCTGCCGTAGCATCAAAAAAAGAAACAGTGATGCTATGATTAAATAAAGCAACAACATTTCAGGTGATGAGATAAATATTCCTTTCACGGTCGAAAAAGGCAGTTGCTCAATGTAATGTATAATGGTGTTCAACAGCCATACCAGGAAAATCAGCACTTTTGCACTTATCAGGGAAATAACAGGAATTGTACCTGCAACCAATACCAGAATCCCGACATAGATGATCAGACTTGACAATGGTACTGCAAAAACATTGGTCAGCATGAAGTAATTTGGAAACTGATGAAATGTATATAGTGTGATTGGCAGGGTAGCAATTTGAGCTGCAATAGATACAGCAAGCAGTGACCAGATTTTATCGTGAAGCCAGGCTGAAGTTACGTAAAGATCGTAAATGGGTTTATAAAGGATGACGATGCCCAAAACAGCCAGGTATGAAAGCTGAAAGCCGACATCTGTTACAAGGGAGGGATCAATCGCAAGGATAAAAAAGACGGAAGCTGCCACAATGTTGAAAATATCGGGTGACCGGTTCAGCGATTTTCCAAGGATCGGAAGGCTCAACATGGCTGCCGATCGCAAAACACAGGGAGAAAGCCCGGTCAACAATGCGTAAAACCAGATAAAAATTAGCAGAATGATGGCTTTCACAATTCGTCCGGGCTTGCTTTTATTCAGAAATCCCAATAAAAACTCCAGAAAAATGTAGATTATCCCCACATGCATACCTGAGACAGAGAGTATGTGCATCGCTCCTGAGGCAGCATAATCTTTGCGTAACCCGGCATCCAATTCATCAACATATCCGAGTAAAAGAGCCGACGCAACGGCAAATTCCTTTCCTTCAACCTGGTTTTCGCGCAACACATTCAATAATCTGTCGCGCAATTGAAAAGCCACCCGCCTGAAAAACCCTGATGGCTGAATGTTGATATGTTTCCAGCAATACGATTCTGCAAATCCCCGGTGTGTTATGCCTTTCTCTTTAAGGTAAACAGCATAATTGAACCCGTGTGGGTTTGAATTATCGGTAATTTCGGTAAAACCCGTATGTAACAAAATAAAATCGCCGTACTGCAGATGACTGTTATTGGTTTGAAGTTCAAGGTATCCCAGTGCATGGCCACAGGTTCGCACCCAACGACCTTTTTCATGACGATACCTTACCTTCAGGATCGCCTTGAGAGAAGTACTATTTCTTGCAGGCGGTTCATCGACTGATGCAATGAACAATCCTTCAGGATGGCCGCCAAGATAGGCCGGATCGAAAGATGAGCGATGGGTAGCTGCAATTTCATATCCTGCCAGTAATAATAACCCATTGATCATAATGCCTGATATCCACCTAAGCCGATAATTAGAGACCTTGAGGGAAAAAATCCGGATGGATACAAGCAACAATGCCATGACCGCTATCGGGAAAACAATGGCAATCAGAACGGGTCCGACAGCACGTTCGATGATTATTCCTGCTAAAAAGGGGAATAGCAGTCTGAGCAGCGGATAAGGCCTCCAGGAGTTCATACGGCATTACCATAGTTCTATATGCTTAATCGGAAAAAAAGGAAAAGGTAATACACGAATTACTCACAATATTTCAACAAATAGGTTTTGGCTTTTTCAGATTTTTTTTGCGAGGCTAATTTCCAATCTTCACAAGCCCCGGGCTGATCAGCCAGGTAATGTTTAGCTACACCCCGGTTTGCATAGGCTTCCGCGTCTTCCGGATTTACTGCTATAATCTGGTTGTACTCTTCAACAGCCTCCGGGTATTTTTTAAGATACATGTATGCAAGGGCCATGTTCATCCTTGAATTGGTGTCAGTTGGCGCAATGCTAATGGCAATTGAGAAATCACTGATGGCATCTTCATAATTCCCTTCAGCAGCTTTTGCAGCACCCCGGCTTGAAAAATATTCGAATTGGGTTGGATCAAATTTAATGGCATCATTAAAATCCTGAATTGCCCCGCTAAGATCGTTGATATTGAAGCGACTCAGACCCCGGTTGTAAAAAGCCTCGGTAAAATCAGGTTTATATTGAAGTGCTCGTGTAAAGTCTTTAATCGCATCCTGATAATCTCCCAGATCATACTTTGCCAAACCCATGTTATGATATGCTTCGTTATAGTCAGGCTTCAGTGAAATGGCTTTGTCATAATCCCTGATTGCACCTAAAAAATCCTTCATGTAATCTTTAGCCAATCCGCGATTATAGTAGGGTTCAGCAAGAGAAGGCCTGAGCGTAATCACTTTGCTGAAATCGAGAATGGCACCAGGGTAATCTTTCAACTCGCTGCGTACAAGACCCCTGTTGTAATAAGGTTCTGCCACAACTGAATCGAGTTCCACTGCCTGGTTAAAATCTTTTAATGCTGCTTTGAAATCGCCCAGTTTGGCTTTGAGGATACCCGACTCAATCAATTCCTTCTGTGGGGTTTTCTGTGAAAAAACCGACACGGATGCAACCAAAACAATAAGAAACGAAAAAATGGACTTCAGTCGGAAAAAATTCATCTCAACAGGAGATACAAGCAATCGGATTTATTTACAATATTTCATAATCAGTTCCTTGGAATCTTCCAGGCCTAAAGAATAGGCTGACTGCCAATCGGTGCATGCTCCCACCTGGTCACCAAGTATATTTTTTGCCCTGCCCCTGTTGACATAGGCCTCGGCATATTTATCATTGAGGGTGACGGCTTTGTCAAAATCTGCCAGGGCAGACTGAACGTCTTTCAACATCAAAAAGGCCAATCCCCGGTTGTTATAAGATTTGGCATTATCTGGATTTTCTTTCAGTGCTACATTGTAATCCTGAATAGCACCTTTATAATCCTGCAGATAATGACGCATCATTCCACGGTTGTTATAAATTTCAGTAAAATTCGAATCTAGCCTGACCACCTCATTATAGTTCGTCAACGCCGCTTTGTAATCCTGGGTCATAAATGCAACGGCTGCCCTAAAGTTGAAGGCAGTTGCATTGGTCCTGTCTCTTTTAAGCAAGCTATCGAGGTCTGACTTTGCATCCATATATTCGCCCTTTTCATAATAACTGACGCCACGGATAAAATAGGCCCCGGCAAGCCTTGGCTGCAGTTTCATGGCTTCAGTCGCATCCAGAATTGCTGCGTCAAAATTCCCGACCAAACGATTGGCATCCGCTCTCTTCAAATAGGTAATCGGATTTTTTACAAGATCTAACGATTTTGTATAATCCACAATTGCGCCATGATAATCACTGGAGTCGCTTTTTTTTGCACCAGCCACGAAAAAGTTCTTGGCATTAATTTGATCAGCGGTTAATGGTTTTGAAGTACCGGCGGCAGGCGTAAACATCTTGTCCTTCGAAGAATGGTTCAATTTTTTATAATTGGGATCGTTTGTATCGGTTTTTACCGGATTGATACGAACAACCTTTTGCTCTGCATTTCCATTTTTCACCGGGGTTGTTTGCGCATAACTATCTACAAATAAAACACATGCAAAAAAATAAATAATAAATTTCAAATATTTCATAGCGTTCAGATTAATTTGAAAATAACTCATTTTTCTTTTAAATATTGTACTATCAGCCTTGCTGCCCGTTTCGAGGCGCCATGCCCGCCCAGTTGCTCCTTTAATAACTGGTAACCATCTATCATATCTTGTCTTGCAGCTCCGTTTTCCAAAATCGTGGTCAGTTTGCTGACCAGGTTTACCCGGTTCAAATCGGACTGAATTAGTTCGGGGACTAGCATCTTCCCTAAGATCAGGTTTACAAGCGAAATATATTCCACATGCACTATCTGACGGGCGATCAGGTATGAGAGGAAATTTCCTTTGTAGCACACCACCTGAGGTATCCCCATCAACGCGGTTTCAAGGGTTGCAGTACCGGATGTTACCAAAGCGGCACTTGACTGGCGTAGCAGGTCGTACGTTTGATCCATTACCAATCCAACACCGGTACCATGGAGAATTTCAGCATAAAAATCCCGGGAAATGGAAGGAGCACCTGCAACAACAATCTGATAACCCGGGAATGAGGGGGCAATGCTCATCATGATCCGCAGCATTTTTTTTATTTCCATTGTGCGACTCCCAGGTAAAAGGGCAATAATCCGACGATCAGGCAATTCATTGAACTGCAGAAATTCCTGCCGGTTTTTAAACTTTATTTCCTCATTGAATACATCCAGGAGGGGATGTCCGACATAATCAACCCGGTAACTGTAACGGCCATAGAATTCCTGTTCGAATGGCAGGATAACGAACATTTTTTCTACCCATTTTTTAACTGAATTCACCCTCGATGACCGCCATGCCCAGAGCTGTGGCGAAATATAATAAAACACCCGGATCCCGTGAAGTGTGGCAAATTTTGCCATGCGCAGGTTAAATCCGGGATAATCGACCAGAATTAATACATCAGGGTGAAAAGCGAGTAAATCCTGTTCACAGAAATTAAAATTTTTCAGAATGGCCGGCAGATGGGATACTACTTCCAGAAATCCCATGAAAGCAAGATCTCGGTAGTGTTTAACCAATTCAGCACCCTGATGCTGCATCTTATCTCCACCCCAGCCGCGAAATTGCGCATCCAGATCAAGAATTTTTAATTCCCATATCAGGTTGGAGGCATGGAGGTCGCCTGAAGCTTCGCCGGCAATAATGTAGTAACGCATTAAAACTGGTTCCTGAGTGTTTCAATTGCGTGGGTAGCTGTCAAATCGAATTGGACCGGCACAATAGCTACAAAATTATTTTCCATAGCCCATTGATCGGTATCCTGACCATTTCCTATCTTCACATAAACCCCTTTCATCCAATAATATTCCCGACCATAGGGATCTTCACGCTCATCAAAATCTTCCTGCCACGTTCCTTCAGCCTGACGGCAAATTTTAATACCCTTGATTTCATCCTCGGGTACATCGGGAATATTAACATTCAGGCAAACCCCTAAGGGAAGACCGTTTTTTATCACTGTGGAGGCAATGGTTTTAATAAATTTTTCTGAAGGGTTAAAGTTGGCTTTCTGGCTATAGTTATTCAGTGAAAACCCAACAGAAGGAACTCCAGCCAAAGCACCTTCAAGAACAGCAGCCATCGTACCTGAATAGATGATATTGATGGATGCATTGGAGCCATGGTTAATCCCGGAAAACAGGAAGTCGGGACGCCGCCGCATTACAATTTTAAATGCCAGTTTCACGCAATCTGCCGGTGTTCCGTTGCAACTGTATTCTTCATAGTCAGTCTCTTTGGCAAGGAGCTCCAGTCGCAACGGATGAGCAATGGTTAACGCATGAGCTGTTCCCGACTGTGGACGATCGGGCGCCACCACGACAACCCGGCCAAATGGCCGGATGTACCGGATCAATGCCCGGATTCCGGGGGCTTTGACACTGTCGTCGTTGGTAATCAGAATCAGTGGTTTCTCGATCATTTTCCAGAAATTTCATTGGTTGTAAAAGTTCTTCAAAATTAGGAATAAATCCAGTAGCTTTGAGGGGTTCAATTACAAAATCATGCCATGTTGCGCCAGATACTTCTTTTCTTAATCGTAGTTCCTTTTTCACTTACTGCACAAAACCTGGTCAGGAATCCAGGGTTTGAACAAAAGAGTGACTGCCCTGAAAAACCCGGTCAGCTTAACTTTGCACAGTTTTGGTACAGTCCAAATACCGCAACACCCGATTATTTTAATGATTGCAGCCCGGGACTTGATTACGGAACCGAATTCAATAAAAAGGGAGGGCAGGTTCCACATTCAGGCCATGGATATGCCGGAATGCAATTTTACAGTTTGAACCGAAATGAATTTTATGAGTATCTACAGAACAGGCTCGATTCCCCTCTGATTTCTGGTCAGCTCTATTGCATTAAAGCTTATGTGAGCCTTGGACAAACCAGCTATGGTATGAAGAAACTGGATGCGGTGTTGTCGGTTACTGACATCAAAGAATCCACAGCAGGAAAAATGAAGTTACCATGCACCCCCCTTGGCAACGGGCAGTACCTGGTTGACCAGGATCATTGGATGTGCATCCATGGAATTTATAAAGCCAAAGGCGAGGAGAAGGTGTTGACAATTGGAAATTTTTCGCCAGGCGACGGTTTCTGGAATATTGCTACGCAATCGCCAACGGATTCGTTGTTTAAATCTACTTACTATTTTGTAGATGATGTATCGGTGGAAGCAATCAATGATTCGAGCGAATGCAATTGTCTCAAAAAGTAATTAGTAATTATTAATTGCAACTTACTGATCAGAAGTTAAGTAAGTGTTCATAAAGTTCTTTTACGGGCAATCCCATCACATTAAAGAATGATCCTTCGATCTTGTTGATGCCGATATAACCAATCCATTCCTGGATACCATAGCCACCTGCTTTATCAAATGGTTGAAAATTCTGAATATAATATTCAATCTCCTCTGTTTTCAACTCTTTAAAAAAGACTGAAGAAAGAACATGAAAGGTGTGTTTTTTCGTCTTCGACAGCAAACAAACAGCCGTGATTACATCATGTTTCTTTCCGGAAAGTTTTTGTAGCATCACAACAGCTTCATTATAACTTACCGGTTTTCCCAAAACCTCATTTCCAATGTAAACGATGGTATCAGCGGTAATAACGATTGTATTGTCATCCAGAAGTGTAACGTCAATCGTGCCGGCTTTCAGTTCAGCCAAAAAAATTGCGATCTCCTCCGGACGCATGCCTGCAAGATAAACTTCATTGACATTGGGTTCCAGAATGTCGAAATCAAATCCAAGTTCTTTGAGCAGAAATTGACGCCGCGGCGATTGCGATGCAAGAATAAGGTGCTTTCCGTTTAAATTCCGGGAGATCATGGCAGGCTAAATGGTTAAAAAAATAATTTCCAGTGAAAGGATCCCTGCTACCATAATCAACTTGGACAGGTTGCTGAGAATATGAAAATCCTGTTTATCACGGGCATGGAACAATTTTATCAGTAAATAGATCGCGCCTGTTTGAACAGTAACCATAAAATACCAGAAGACCATCATCAGGTTCAGCCGGTAAAGGATGAGTTGCGCATATCCAAGGAGCAATATGGTTGCAATTATAATTCCAGCAACAATAAACCGCGTTTTGGCAAGACCAATAACCACAGGCAGTGTTTTGCAACCGCAGGCCAGATCACCTTTGGCATCCTCCATGTCTTTGATGATTTCCCGCACCATGGAAACAAGAAATGCAAACAAAGCATAGCCAAGGAAAATATAATATACCCGGGGAATTACAGGAATCGCATCAACGAATGATGCGGTATTTAACCGAAGCCAGAAAAACTCAAACAACCATACGATAAGGATTACAAATGCAGAAAGGGATGAAACTATAAAATTGCCCCAAAGAAACATGCGCTTGTATTTTGCAGAATAAATCCATAGTAACCCGGAAAGGAAAGGGAAAATAAATCCAAAACTGATTGCCCGCACGCAGTAGGATAGATAAAATCCAAGTAGAATTGCGACAACATTCAGTATGATATGCAGTTTGATGGCTCCTTTTGGAGAGATAAGCTTGTTTACAACCTGTTTCTCAGGCCGGTTGATGCTGTCAATTTTAACGTCAAAATAATCGTTGATCACATATCCCCCAATGGCCACAAGTACTGTTACAACAACCAGAATCAGAAAATCAGCAGGCATTGTGACTGAGTCGGGATGGCCGGGATACATCATTGGTATTATGATGCAATATCTCAGCAATAATTGGATGAGGACAATGATAAGGATATTAGGCAACCTGATCAGTTGCATGACCGCCAGTAGATTTTCAATGTTTATTTTCGCAAAGAATCTCATAATTCTAATCCTTACTCTTTAATCGCAACAAATTAATAATTAATAATTAATAATTATTAATCACCAATGGTATGCATCATCATTCATCCACTTTCCCTGTACTTTAAGCACCTGCTCAATTACATCCCTCACACATCCTTTGCCACCATTAAAATGTGATATATATTTGGCTACCGATTTAATTTCTTCGGCCGCATCAGCCGGACAACATGGCACTCCGGCCTCCTGCATCACTTCATAATCAGGAATGTCGTCACCCATGTATAACACCTGTTCAGGTTTAAGATTATTCGTTTGTAAGTAAGCACGGTAAGTATACTGTTTCTTTTCGATTCCCAGAAACACATCTGTAAGCTGAAGGGTTTTCAACCGGTGCATCATCGAGGCTGACTTGGCCCCGGATATGACAGCAACTTTGTACCCTTTTTTCAAGGCAAGCTGAAGGGCATATCCATCTTTGACGTTGGAGATACGATAAGCATCACCGTCGTTGGTCGTAATAACACTCCCATCGGTTAACACCCCGTCGTAATCAAAGATGAATGTATTGATTTGCTTAAGAAGTTCTTTATAATTTGCCATGGACTGTTTTATATTTGATGATGTTACTGCTGATCAAATTGTAAATTTCAAGATAATCCGGATGATTAGCCAACAATGCGCGGTGATTGGCAAGGACATCATGGTCGCCCCGATAGGCAGGCCCGGTTTGGTGTTGAAAAACATTCCCGTGGCTGATATTTTCCGCCGTTTGACGAATGAGCGGTTTCAACAATTCAAAAGGGATTCCCTGGGCAAGACAAAGGTCTTCGGCAACTGTAACCATGAAATTTGTAAAATTAGCGGCAAATACCGCAGCAAGATGAAGCAATTTGCGGTTGCCACTGTCGACGAAGTGCACAATATCAGTCAGTTTTTTAGCCAAATCTTCCAACTGTTGTTTACCCTGCTCAGTATTTGCCTCCAGGCAAACAGGAATTCCGCGGAACCCGGTTTCACGGCAGGCGGCGAAAGTTTGCAAGGGATAAAATACACCAATATTTTCAGAAACCTGTGACAGAATTTCCATCTCAACAGCTCCCGAAGTATGCACCACCAATTTGTCCTTTAAACGGAGTGAACCAATCAATGTTGTTATGGCACTATCCGCAACTGCAAGAACATACAGATCAGCCGTGCGGGTGATTGCATTGATATCTGCTATAAATCTTGCGTCTAGCCTGTCTGCAAGATTCTTTCCGGTTCCGGGTGTACGATTGTATACTTCAACGACCTTTATCCCTTGCCCGACAAGCGCCAAACCCAGGTGAGAAGCCATATTTCCGGCTCCGATTAAAACCACTTCCTCTATCTTTCGGCCCTGCACCTGATTAATTTTTTGCTAAAAATACAAAGATATGATATTACCTTCGCACAAACTTTACCAATTATCCCATTATAACGTTAAACTATTTGTTTATGAAGAAAATCCTGCCCATCCTGACCATCATTTTGCTATTTTCCTGGTCCACCGGATTGAGCCAGAACCGCTCCATCACCTTTATTGAAAAACCCTTTTCGGAATTATTATCAATGGCAAAAGATCAGCATAAGTTGATATTTCTTGATGCTTATACGACGTGGTGTGGCCCATGCAAATGGATGGCAGCTAATATTTTCACCAACGACACTGTTGCAGATTATTATAATAAAACATTCATTTGCGCCCATTTTGACATGGAAAAGGGTGAAGGAACCGCAGTTGCCAAAGCTTTCCAGGTCAGGGCTTATCCTTCCCTGCTGTTTATTGATTCTTCAGGTGCCATGGTTCACATGCGGGTTGGCGTCGCACAAAAGATTCAGGATTATCTGGATATGGGCAAAGTCGCTCTCACGCCCGGTGAAGGTTTTAATGCCTGTTTAAAAAAGTTTCAAGAGGGAAACCGTGATCCGAAATTTATGATAAAATTCCTCGAAAGACTCCAGGGAGCCTACTTACCGGTAACTGAACCCCTGAATCTATATTTTGCATCTCAGAAAGAATCAGATCTGCTCAACCGGGCAAACTGGGATATTATTTACGAGTATATTACCGATATGGATTCAAAAGAGTTTGGTTTTTTACTCAGCCATCAAAAAGAATATTCAAAACTATACACGAAAGATTCTGTAAATTCTAAAATATACAATGTTTACCTCAAGGCAATATCTGCAAGCGGCAGAAGCAGAACATTTTCCGAAGCCACTTTCAATGAATTGAAACAGAAGATCAGGAATTCAGGGTATGAGAAGGCCGAGATGGTCATTTTTGATGGTGAACAGAACCTTCATCTGATGAAGGGAGAAATGGACAAATTCATAAACAATGCCTATACAGGCATCGACCTCTACTATTCAGGCGATTACGTAAAACTCAACGAAATCGCAAGGGCCTTTTTCCAAACGACCGCCGACAAGAAGTACCTTGAAAAAGCAGCTATGTGGGCCAAAAAATCAATTGCGTTGAAAAGCACTTCGCAAAACAATGACACTTATGCAAACCTGATGTTCAAACTTGGTAAAAAAGAGGAGGCTATTAAATTTGAAAAGAGAGCCATTGAGTTAGCCAATAAAGAAAATATCCCCACAAAAGATTATGAATTATCACTGAAGAAGTTCCGGGAATAAAAAAAAAGCTACCACAGATGCAGCAGCTTTAATAAAAAGAAAATATAAATTACCTACCCCGGCCCCCGGCTACCTCTAAACGTTTGCTGTTTGCTTACGCTCAGGCTTGTGCCGTAGGCATTGGGAAATTATACGGGATTTCTCCCTCTGAATCCCTTATTTCACCATGTATGGCTTCATATTTTGCTACATTTTCCTTGAGTGCTTTATAAAGTCGTTTGGCGTGTTGCGGTGTGAGGATGATCCGTGATTTCACTTTAGCTTTGGGAACACCAGGCATCATCTTTACAAAATCAACAATAAATTCAGCCGGAGAATGGGTTATGATAGCCAGATTTGAATAGATGCCCTCTCCCACTTCGTCGGAAATCTCAATGTTGATCTGGTTAAGCGGATTTTTTTTATCTTGTTGCATTGCCTTTCGATTTAGTTTTCTTCTTTCGACGCAAGCAGGATTTCATATTCTTCCTTACTTCCAACGATTAAATTCTCATATTCACGTAAGCCTGTTCCTGCAGGGATCAGGTGACCAACAATCACATTTTCTTTCAGCCCCATCAAATCATCTTGACGTGCATTGATAGCGGCCTGTGTAAGGACTTTAGTCGTTTCCTGGAAGGATGCGGCCGAAATCCAGCTTTTGGTCTGTAAAGAGGCACGTGTAATCCCCTGCAGTATCTGGAAAGCGGTGGCCGGTTTGGCATCGCGGGCATCAACCAGTTTCTTATCTTTTCTTTTCAGCATAGAAATTTCATCACGCAATTTACGTGCGCTGATAATCTGTCCCGCCTTAAAGGTTGGTGAATCACCCGGATCTTCAACAACTTTCTTTCCATAAACCCAGTCATTCTCTTCCTGAAAGTCGATTTTATTGATCAGCTCCCCTTCGAGGAACCGTGAATCACCAGGATCTTCAACTTCTACCTTACGCATCATCTGCCGGACAATGGTCTCAAAATGCTTATCATTGATTTTTACACCCTGTAATCGATAAACTTCCTGAATCTCATTCACAATATATTCCTGTACCTTCATTGGACCTTTGATGGCAAGGATATCGCTCGGGGTTAATGCCCCGTCAGAAAGAGCTGTACCAGCCCTGACATAGTCATTTTCCTGAGCAAGAATCTGTTTTGAAGTGGGAACAAGGTAACGTTTTTCTTCACCGGTTTTTGAGGCAATAATGACCTCACGGTTGCCTCTTTTAAGTTTCTTTGCAAAGGAGACCACTCCGTCAATTTCAGAAACAACGGCGGGATCCGACGGATTGCGTGCTTCGAACAATTCAGTAACACGAGGTAAACCACCCGTGATATCGCCCGCTTTTCCAATGGCACGCGGAATTTTTACCAGGATTTCTCCTGCTTTGATTTTAACTCCATCCTCAATGTTGATATGCGATCCAACAGGGATGTCATAAATTTTAATTATTTCGCCTGATGCGGACAAAATATTGATTGCCGGATTTTTTGCCTTCTGTCGTGACTCAATCACCACCTTCTCATGGTAACCGGTTTGCTCATCCGATTCAACACGGAAGGTAACATTTTCGATGATGCTTTCAAAGCTGACCTTACCGGGAACTTCTGATAGAATAACAGCATTGTATGGATCCCAATCGCTGATCAACTGGCCTTTCTTTACTGCATCGCCATCGCGGAAATAGAGGCGGGCACCATAAGGAATATGAGCTGACGTAAGTGCAATACGGGTATTCAGATCAACAATTCTCATCTCGGCAGAACGACCGATAACAATTTCATATTTCTCTCCAGCTTCGTTGGAATAGTCAACCGACCTGAGTTCATCGATTTCAAGAAATCCTTCATATTTTGCTTCGATCCGTGAGGCGCTGGCGATATTCACACCAGCAACACCACCAACGTGGAAAGTACGCAATGTCAACTGGGTTCCGGGTTCACCGATACTCTGTGCAGCAATAACACCAACGGCTTCTCCTCTCTGGACCATGCTCCCGGTTGCAAGATTACGGCCGTAGCATTTGGCACAAACACCTTTTTTCGATTCACAGGTTAAGACCGAACGAATTTCGACGCCTTCAAGCGGGGAACTGTCAATGATCTGCGCAATATCTTCGGTAATTTCGTTTCCGGCCGGAATGATCAGATCACCGGTTTGAGGATGGTGAATATCATGGAGGGAAACACGTCCGAGAATCCGGTCATAGAGTGATTCAACAACCTCTTCGGCCTTCTTCAGTGCGGTAATGGTTAAACCTCTAAGCGTACCACAATCTTCTTCCGATATGATCACATCCTGCGAAACATCCACCAAACGACGGGTAAGATACCCGGCATCAGCAGTTTTAAGAGCAGTATCGGCAAGACCCTTACGTGCACCGTGGGTAGAAATAAAGTACTCAAGCACCGACAACCCCTCTTTAAAATTGGAAAGAATGGGGTTTTCAATAATTTCTCCTCCGCCTGCACCTGATTTCTGTGGTTTTGCCATCAAACCACGCATCCCGGAAAGCTGGCGGATTTGTTCTTTGGAACCACGAGCGCCGGAATCAAGCATCATGTATACCGGATTAAAGCCTTGTTTGTCTTTCGTCAACTGGTTCATCAGTGAAACAGTCAGTTGCGAGTTCGCATGGGTCCAGATATCGATGATTTGGTTATAGCGTTCGTTGTTGGTTATGAAACCCATGTTATAATTGTTCACAACCTCTTCTACTTCAACTCTTGCATCGGCAACCAATGATTCCTTGATAGCAGGAACGATAACGTCGTCAAGGTTGAACGATAATCCTCCCTGGAAGGCCATTTTGAATCCAAGATCTTTAATATCATCCAGGAATTTAGCCGTTTTGGCTGTGCCGGTTTTCTTCAGGATCTGACCAATGATATCCCGTAAAGACTTTTTCGTCAATAACTGATTGATATAACCATACTCCTCCGGAACAACCTGATTAAATAAAATCCGGCCCACGGTGGTTTCAATGATCTTGGTTACTTTCTCATTATTTTCAACAAATGAGTGCCTTACATTGATAATGGCATGAAGGTCAGCACATTTTTCATTATAGGCAATGATAACTTCTTCGGGCGAATAAAAAGTCATCCCCTCCCCTTTCTGCTTCAGGGTGCTATCGCTTTTGCGGGCCTTGGTCATATAGTATAGTCCAAGAACCATGTCCTGGGAAGGAACTGTAACCGGAGCGCCGTTTGCCGGATTCAGGATGTTATGTGATGCAAGCATCAGCAATTGGGCTTCCAGGATGGCAGCATTTCCAAGGGGAACATGAACAGCCATCTGGTCACCATCAAAGTCGGCGTTGAACGCGGTACACACCAGGGGATGTAACTGAATAGCCTTGCCTTCGATCAATTTCGGTTGGAAAGCCTGGATTCCAAGGCGGTGAAGTGTTGGCGCACGATTGAGAAGAACAGGATGCCCTTTCAAAATATTTTCAAGAATATCCCAAACAACCGGATCTTTACGGTCAACAATCTTCTTAGCTGATTTCACGGTTTTAACGATACCGCGCTCCAGCATTTTTCTGATAATAAATGGTTTATATAGCTCCGATGCCATCTCTTTTGGCAATCCGCATTCACTTAATTTAAGTTCAGGACCCACCACAATAACTGAACGACCTGAATAGTCAACACGTTTCCCAAGCAGGTTCTGACGGAACCGTCCCTGTTTGCCTTTCAAACTATCGGAAAGGGATTTCAGTGCACGGTTTGATTCAGTTTTGACGGCGCTGGCCTTGCGGGAGTTATCAAACAGCGAATCAACGGCTTCCTGGAGCATCCGTTTTTCATTGCGAAGGATAACATCAGGCGCTTTGATTTCGATGAGACGTTTCAGCCGGTTATTCCTGATAATCACACGACGGTACAAATCGTTCAGATCGGAGGTGGCAAACCTTCCACCATCAAGGGGAACAAGAGGCCTCAATTCGGGCGGTATGACAGGAACAACTTTTACGATCATCCATTCCGGCCGGTTCTCAAGCCGTTTTTGAGCATCACGGAAAGATTCAAAAACCTGCAGCCGTTTGAGCGCTTCCGCTTTACGCTGCTGTGAAGTTTCAGTATTTGCCTTGTAACGCAGATCAAACGATTCCTTATCAAGATCAAGGCGGGCTAACAATTCAGCCAGTGCCTCGGCACCCATTTTGGCAACAAATTTATTGGGATCCGAATCATCAAGATATTGATTTTCCTGAGGAAGTTTCTCCATGATGTCAAAATACTCCTCTTCCGAAAGAAAATCAAGATAATTGACACCATCAACCAGTTTTATCCCCGGATTGATCACCACATATTTTTCATAATAAATTATTGCTTCAAGCTTTTTGGTAGGCAGGCCGAGCAATGAACCGATCTTATTTGGGAGTGAACGAAAAAACCAGATATGGGCTACAGGAACAACCAGCTGAATGTGCCCCATCCGTTCCCTTCTCACTTTCTTTTCTGTAACTTCAACACCGCAACGGTCGCAAACGATCCCTTTGTAACGGATGCGTTTGTATTTACCACAATGGCATTCCCAGTCTTTCACAGGACCAAAAATGCGTTCGCAGAACAGACCATCGCGCTCAGGTTTATATGTCCGGTAGTTGATAGTCTCAGGCTTTAAAACTTCACCGCTCGACATCTCGAGGATCTTTTCCGGTGAAGCAAGACTAATGGTAATTCTTGAAAAACTACTGTTAATCTGACCGTCTTTTCTGTAAGCCATATTATTTATTATTTCGATTCAAAACCAAAAAACAGAAAATTCACAAATACTCAAAGGCAACTTGTCGCCCCGGTAATTAATCAAAAGTGAGGTTCAGACCCAACCCACGCAATTCATGAACCAAAACGTTGAACGATTCAGGAATACCTGGAATCGGCATGGTTTCACCCTTGACAATGGTTTCATAGGCTTTAGCCCGACCAATTACATCATCCGACTTCACGGTTTGAATCTCGAGCAGTATGTTGGCGGCACCGAATGCTTCAAGTGCCCAGACTTCCATTTCCCCGAAGCGCTGGCCTCCAAACTGAGCCTTTCCACCAAGCGGTTGCTGTGTAATGAGGGAGTAAGGCCCGATTGAACGGGCATGCATCTTGTCATCGACCATGTGATGCAGTTTCAGGATATAGATAAATCCGACAGTAGTCGGTTGATCAAACCGTTCGCCCGACAAACCGTCGTAGAGATAAACCTTCCCGTTTTTAGGCAAACCGGCCTGCTCCAGATAATCATTGATCTGAGTTATCGAGGCTCCATCAAAAATGGGTGTATTGAAACGTAAATTAAGTTTCTTACCAGCCCATCCAAGAATGGTTTCATAAATCTGGCCGAGATTCATACGTGAAGGAACACCCAACGGGTTTAACACCACATCAACCGGTGTGCCATCGATTAGGAAAGGCATATCTTCTTCACGCTGGATACGGGCAACAATACCTTTGTTACCGTGGCGTCCTGCCATTTTATCCCCGACTTTCAGTTTACGCTTTTTTGCAATGTAAACCTTTGCCATCTGGACAATTCCTGCAGGCAAATCATCACCGACAACCGCAACAAACTTTTTACGGTTATGAACGCCCATGATCTCTTTGAACTTGATGATAAAATTATTGATGAGCGTCTTGATAAGGTCATTCTTTTCCTTATCGGTGGTCCATTTATTTGGATTGACATTGAGGTAATCAATGTCCATAAGGTTTTTGGTCAGGAATTTGGCTCCCTTGGTAATTACTTCCTGTTTGAAATTGTTATATACACCCTGGGATACTTTACCATTCACTAAAATATTGAGTTTATCAACAAGTTTTCCCTTGAGCTTCTCAACGTCCTTGTGGTAATCGTCATCTAATTTTTTGATATCATCTTTTTCCCTGGCTTTTGCTTTGCGATCTTTTATAATCCGGGAAAACAGCTTTTTATCAATTACGACTCCCTTCATCGAGGGGGGTGCTTTCAATGAGGCATCCTTTACATCACCCGCTTTGTCGCCAAAGATGGCACGCAACAATTTCTCCTCGGGAGTGGGATCACTTTCTCCTTTGGGAGTGATTTTACCGATCAGGATATCGCCTTCACTCACTTCCGCACCAATGCGGATTAAACCGTTTTCGTCGAGATCCTTGGTAGCCTCAGCGCTGACATTCGGAATATCGTTTGTCAACTCTTCCACACCACGTTTGGTATCACGAACTTCCAATGTAAACTCTTCAATATGTATGGAGGTGAAAATATCTTCCTTCAATACCTTTTCAGAGATTACAATAGCATCTTCAAAGTTATATCCTTTCCAGGGCATGAATGCGACCATAAGGTTCCGCCCAAGGGCAAGTGAACCGTCTTTGGTAGCATATCCTTCGCATAAAACCTGTCCTTTGGTCACTTTATCACCTTTTCTGACGATGGGTCGAAGGTTGACACAGGTGTTTTGGTTGGTACGTGCGAACTTTGTGAGTTTATAGCGTTTTGAATCGTCATCGAAACTGACCAGGCGCTCTTTCTCGTCGCGGGTGTATTTGATTACAATTTCGTTGGCATCAACAAATTCAACGATGCCATCACCTTCAGCATTGATCAGTACCCGTGAATCATGGGCAACCATATCCTCAATTCCGGTACCCACAATTGCGGCTTCAGGATTTAACAAAGGAACAGCCTGCCTCATCATATTTGACCCCATGAGGGCACGGTTTGCATCATCATGCTCTAGGAATGGTATAAGCGATGAGGCAATGGAGGCAATCTGGTTTGGCGCTATATCAACAAGGTCAACCTTTGTTTTGTCGATGATTGGATAATCGGCAAGATAGCGGACTTTAACTTTATCCTCAATAAAATTCCCCTTGTCATCCATCGGGGTGGTAGCTTGTCCGATGATCTTGTGTTCTTCTTCTTCGGCTGTAAGATAAACCGGTTGTTCTTCTAAAGTAACCCGGCCATCCACAACACGGTGATAAGGTGTTTCAATAAAGCCAAGCTTGTCGATTTTGGCATAAACACACAACGATGAGATCAACCCGATGTTTGGTCCTTCGGGAGTTTCAATTGTACAGAGACGTCCGTAATGTGTATAATGGACGTCGCGGACCTCAAATCCTGCTCGTTCACGCGATAAACCACCTGGTCCAAGGGCGGAAATACGACGTTTGTGCGTCAACTCCGACAGTGGGTTGGTTTGATCCATGAACTGGGAAAGCTGGTTGGTTCCGAAAAAGGTATTGATAACCGATGATAATGTTTTGGCGTTGATGAGATCCATTGGGGTAAATACCTCATTATCGCGGACATTCATACGTTCACGGATCGTACGTGACATTCTTGACAGGCCAACCCCGAACTGATTGTATAACTGTTCTCCAACAGTTCTTACACGGCGGTTGCTAAGGTGGTCAATATCATCAACTTCAGCTTTAGCGTTGACGAGTTCGATCAGATACTTTATAATGGAAATAATGTCTTCCTTGGTAAGAACCTTGGTTTCAACAGGTGTATTCAGGTTCAGTTTTCTGTTGATCCTATAACGGCCGACATCACCCAGGTCGTACCGCTTGTCGGAAAAGAAAAGTTTTTCAATGATTCCGCGGGCTGTTTCTTCATCAGGAGGTTCAGCATTGCGTAACTGGCGGTATATGAATTCAACAGCCTCTTTTTCCGAGTTTGCAGGGTCTTTCTGCAACGTATTAAAAATGATTGAATAATCGGTTGCCAGCGATTCCTCACGGTGAACGAGAATAGCCTTGATACCAGCATCAAGAATCTGGTCAATATGGTCATTTTCAAGTATCGTTTCACGTTCGATAATGACTTCCGTGCGTTCGATAGATACAACTTCACCGGTATCTTCATCCACAAAATCTTCGATCCATGCGCGCACAACGCGGGCAGCTAGTTTCGATCCAACAACCCGTTTGAGGGCAGTCCGGCTGACCTTGATTTCCTGTGCAAGTCCAAAGATTTCAAGGATATCTTTATCCGTTTCAAATCCAATGGCACGTAAAAGCGTAGTGACCGGCAACTTCTTCTTCCGGTCGATATAGGCGTACATTACATTGTTGATATCCGTGGTAAATTCAATCCAGGATCCTTTGAACGGGATAATCCTTGCCGAATACAACTGAGAACCATTGGCATGGAAACTTGTACTGAAGAACACCCCGGGTGAACGATGTAACTGAGAAACGACAACTCTTTCGGCTCCATTGATAACAAAGGTTCCCCGGGGAGTCATATAAGGGATCATGCCAAGATATACATCCTGGATGATTGTTTCAAAGTCTTCATGCTCCGGATCAGTGCAATAAAGCTTCAGTTTGGCTTTAAGGGGAACGCTGTATGTGAGGCCGCGTTCGATGCATTCCTCGATTGAGTACCGGGGAGGGTCGATGAAATAATCCAGAAATTCCAAAACGAAGTTATTTCTCGCATCGGAAATTGGAAAATTTTCAGCGAAAACCTTGTACAATCCTTCATTGACCCTGTTCTCAGGATTTGTCTCCAGTTGAAAAAAATCCTGAAATGATTTTACCTGAATGTCAAGAAAATCAGGATACTCAGCTTTGATCTTGGTGGATCCAAAGCGAATTCTTTCGGTTTTTTTTGAAGCCAAGGTCGATATTTTTTAATCCCGCAATGCGGGACGGTTTGAAATTAATTTTTATAAATAAACCATAGACCTCTTCACCATGGAAGAGATCTATGATTTTATTAAAGTATAAGAGACGTTTGTCTTACTTAATTTCAACCTCTGCACCAGCTTCTTTTAATTGAATCATTAAAGCGTTAGCTTCGTCCTTCGAAACGCCTTCTTTAATAGCTTTCGGTGCAGCATCTACCAATTCCTTTGCTTCTTTCAAGCCAAGGCTGGTCAGCTCCTTTACCAATTTAACAACGGCTAACTTAGCCTGTCCTGCTGATTTGAGAATTACATCAAATGTATTCTTTTCTTCAGCTTCGGGTGCGGCGGTTGAGGCGGGACCTGCTGCTACAGCTACAGCTGCTGCTGCTGGTTCAATACCATACTCATCCTTCAGAATCTTTGCTAATTCGTTAACCTCTTTTACTGTCAAATTAACTAACTGTTCTGCAAAAGCTTTTAAATCTGCCATTTTTGTTACTATTTGTGTTCCGGTTTGTCGGAACGGTTATTACTAAAATTATTCTCTCGTTAAAATTTTGGTTATTCAGGCTTTTCTGATAATGTTTTTACAACACCTGAAAGGATGTTCGCGCCCGACTGTAACGCCGACATGACATTCTTGGTTGGGGATTGTAAAAGACCTATCAGGTCGCCGATCAATTCGAATTTCGATTTGACGTTAACCAGGGCATCCAGCTGATTGTCGCCCAAATAGATACACTCTTCCACATAGGCGCCTTTAAGAATGGGCTTAGGGGAGGTTCTGCGAAATTCTTTGATCAGCTTAGCCGGGTCATTGGCAACCTCTGAAAACATGATTGAGGTTGGCCCTATAAGCACCGGATAAAACTCCTCAAAGGATTTTCCGGTACGTTCCATTGCCTTCTGTAACAAAGTATTTTTAACCACCCTCAGCTGAACATTCCGTTTGAAGCAAGTTCTTCTAAGCCTGCTGGTTGTTGCCGCATTCAGGGTAGAAGTATCGGTCAGGTAAAAGGAGTTGGCTCCTTTAAGCTGCGCTGCAAGGGTATCAATGAGCTGGGTTTTTTCTTCTTTTTTCATGATCGTTTTCTCTCAGATTTCTGTAATTAAGCGCTAACCGATTTAGGATCAACCGGAACACTCGGGCTCATGGTACTCGACATGTAAATGCTTTTCACATAGGTACCTTTTGCCGAAGATGGTTTCAGTTTAATGATGGTATTGATAAGTTCCTTTGCATTTTCCACGATTTTATCCCTTTCAAAAGAAACTTTTGCCACGGAAGCGTGAATGATGCCAAATTTATCAACCTTAAAATCGATTTTACCGGCTTTCACTTCTTTAACGGCTTTTCCTACCTCCATGGTAACAGTCCCCGTTTTTGGGTTGGGCATCAATCCACGTGGACCGAGTATTCGTCCAAGTGCCCCAACCTTAGCCATAACACTGGGCATGGTGATAATAACATCAACATCCGTCCAACCGCCTTTGATTTTATCAATATAGGTATCTAACCCCACAAAATCGGCGCCGGCCTGAATGGCTTCTTCTTCTTTGTCGGGTGTGCATAATACCAATACCCGAATGGTCTTTCCGGTACCGTGAGGAAGCGTCACGATGCCACGAACCATTTGGTTGGCTTTACGGGGGTCAACCCCCAGACGAACGTCAATATCGACGGATGAGTCAAATTTAGTATTGCTGATCTCTTTTACAAGTGCAGCAGCATCCGCCAACGAATAAACGGTATTCTTGTCGATTTTCGACAAGGCAACCTTCCTCTTTTTTGTCAGCTTTATCATTTTACTTTATTTATTTGTTGTTAATGAGGTCTTTTGAACAACTTATCAGGTTGCGTTACTTAGTGTTTAAATGGCGAGGTGCCAGTAACGGTAATACCCATACTGCGGGCAGTTCCGGCCACCATTTTCACTGCCGATTCCAATGTAAACGCATTCAGGTCGGGCATTTTATCTTCAGCAATTTTCTGAACCTGTTCCCAGGTTACGGCTGCCACCTTGTTACGGTTGGGTTCCGGTGAGCCTTTCTGGAGCTTTGAAATTTCCATTAGCTGCACTGCAACAGGAGGAGTTTTGACGATAAAGTCGAACGATTTATCACGATAGACGGTGATTATAACAGGTATAATTTTCCCTGCTTTATCCTGAGTACGCGCATTAAACTGCTTGCAAAATTCCATAATGTTCACACCTTTGGCACCCAAAGCAGGGCCAATGGGGGGCGAAGGGTTTGCTGCCGCTCCCTTGATTTGTAACTTGATTATTCCACTTACTTCTTTTGCCATTTTACTGATTGATTAGTGTGGAGACGCACCGCGGTGTGTCTTTTCATAATTGCTATGATTTATAGAGGCGAGGCATGCCTCGCTTCTACTCTTTTTGCACTTGCATAAAACTTAATTCCAGTGGGGTCTTTCGTCCGAAAATTTTAACCATCACCTTCAATTTCTTCTTTTCTTCATTGATCTCTTCAATAACACCACTAAAGCTGTTGAATGGTCCGTCAATTACGGTAACTGTTTCCCCGACGATGAATGGTATATTGACCTCTTCACCCTGCTCGGACAATTCATCAAACTTGCCCAGTATCCGCTTGACTTCAGATGGCCGAAGCGGATGCGCCTCTCCTTTGGCTCCTAAAAACCCAAGCACCCCGGGAATATTCCGGATAATGTGCGGAACTTCGCCAACCAATGTTGCTTCAATCAACACATAACCAGGAAAGTAGTTACGTTCTTTACTCACTTTCTTTCCATTGCGGATCAGGTATACCTTTTCCGTAGGAATAAGCACCTGAGCTATATACTCCTGGAGATTCAGGTTCACAATTTCACTTTCGAGATATTGCTTCACCTTCTTCTCATTACCAGAGATAGCCCGCACGACGTACCACTTTTTGGTTACTTCACTCATGCTTAT
>CAIYES010000222.1 GCA_903925275.1 uncultured Bacteroidales bacterium | reverse complement strand
GAATTCAATTACCGGGTTGATGAATAAAGTTTTCCCCGGTAATTATCAATATCGACGCAGGTTAGCTGATAAATTAGTGCAGAATTTTAAATATTAATTCCTTCATCAATTCCCCGTCACCCGCTGATGAATTTTCAACCCCCTTGGCTTTGAGGTCATATTCCCGGAGGTATGATATGACAGAAACCACTTTGCCAACCGGAAAATTCCTGGCAGCCTGCTGGTAATCGGCTACAAAAAAGGGGTTGACTGAAAGCGCTGAAGCCACCGAGTTTTTCGATTTATCAGGAAGGTAATGATAGGTAAGCACCTTTACAAAATAGGAATGTAAGATCGGAATGACCTTCACCAGTGGATTTTCACGCAGATTAGCTGCAAAATGCAGGATAATCTGGTTGGCTTTTACCACATCCTTTTTTGCCAGGGCTTTCTGCAGTTCAAAAACATTAAAATCCTTGCTTATGCCGATGTTTTTTTCAACATATTCTTCATTGATTTCGGCTCCGGCAGGTATATTTATCAGGAGTTTTTGTATTTCATTTACGATTTTTCCCAGGTCGGCTCCAAGGAATTCGCAGAGCAATGCAGAGGCTTTCGGGGTAATGGAATAATTTCTCTTCCGCAGGTATTCATTGATCCAGTCGGGGATTTTGTTATCGTACAGCCGGGCCGATTCATATGCAACACCATGTTTTTCAATGGTTTTATAAAAAGTTTTACGCTTGTCATATTTTGTATATTTATAGCATAAAACCAAAATGGTGGAGGTGAGCGGGTTTTCAAAGTAGGGCTGGAAATCTTCAATCTTTTCCAGATCCTGCGCCTCCTTGACAATCAACACCTGGTAGTTGGCCATCATCGGAAAACGCCTGGCATAGCTGATCAGAATAGATACATCCGAGTCCTTGCCATAAACGATGGTCTGGTTAAATTCTTTTTCAAGGTCGCTCAGTACGTTTTGTTCAATGTAATCTGATATAATATCAATAAAATAGGATTCTTCCCCATGAAGTAAGTAAACGGGATAATATATCTGATTCTTCAGATCGGCGAGAAGATTGTCAAAACTGATGCTGTTTTTTTCAGCCATGAGGGTTGGGTTACTACCGGTTTATTGTTTAATCGAACCGGAGATGTTTGACAAGTAATTTCTTTTCAATAAGGTCTTTCAAGGTTTCAACGCCGATGCGAAGGTGTTCTTCAGCAAACTTTTGGGTTACTTTTTTATCGCTGATCTGGGTTTTTATACCACGGCCTACCATCGGTTGGTCTGAAACAAGGAGTATAGCCCCGGTAGGTATTTCATTGGCAAAACCCACCATGAACAACGTTGCCGATTCCATGTCGATGGCAATGGCCCGGGTGTCGCGCAAATGCTTCTTGAATGATTCGTCGTACTCCCATACCCTGCGGTTGGTGGTATAAACTGTTCCAGTCCAGTAGTCTTTCCGGTGGTTGTGTATTACCGTCGACATGATTTTCTGAAGGTTGAATGCCGGCAGGGCAGGGACTCGTGCATGGAAATAATCATCTGATGTTCCATCACCACGGATTGCCGCAATGGGGATGATCATATCGCCCACCTTGCATTTCTTTTTGAGTCCGCCGCATTTGCCCATGAAAAGTGCAGCTTTCGGTTCAATAGAGCTGAGCAGATCCATGATGGTGGCGGCATTGGGGCTGCCCATGCCGAAATTAATGAGGGTGATGCGTTCAAAAGTTACACTTGGCATGGCTTTGTCTTTTCCCTTTATCGGAACATCGTACCATTTGGAAAAAAGATCGAGATAGGTGTTAAAATTTGTAAGCAGGATGAAATCCCCGAATTCATCAAGGTTTGTCCCGGTATATCGCGGTAACCAGTCATCAACGATCTCTTTTTTAGTTTTCATACGGGTATAATAATATTGGTTGATGATCATTGTCGGACATATTCATAATCATTACAGATATCATATTCCGGCGTTGTAAATTTAAAAGAAATCCCCGACATTTTATTTCTTTCAACTCTGTCATTTCATTTCTATATTTCGATACCCTGAAAGTCGTTGAAGGTTTTAACATGAAAATCAACGGCCATGGCAATGGATCTTCTTCACGAATCCTGATTAGTACAAAGATAATTTATTTGTCCCATTTTTATGTAAGTTTGCAATCGATGTATGATGCATAAACTCAATTTACCCGACTTTGCACCCAGTTTCCGGGAAGGGAAAAACGGAAAGCAGGAGATTTTTGACAAGATCAGGAAGAAGTTTGTAAGGTTCACGCCGGAAGAATGGGTCAGACAAAATTTTCTCAATTTTCTGGTTACCACCCTTGGATTCCCTGCTTCGCTTATCGTGGTGGAGGCTGAACTTACCTATAATCAGATGAAAAAGCGTTTTGATATTCTGGCTTACTTTTCCGATGGGAACCCATGCATGGTAGTTGAATGCAAAGCCCCTTCGGTTGTGCTGACACAGGCGGTATTTGACCAGGTGGCCATGTACAACATGGCTTTGCTGGTAAATTATCTCATTGTTACAAATGGATTAACCCATTATATCTGCCGGATTGATCACGATAAAAGAACCTACACTTTTTTAAAGGAAATACTAACATATGAGATGTTAAATAAATTAACCTGAAATTGAAATGCAGAAAATTTTTTATCACCATTTCACTATTTCACCATTTCACCATTTGGTTACCCAGGCCACGGATAAGCCGTATCCCTGCGATTCGTTATTTTGCTAGATAGCTTATGGAACTCATCGGAACCATCCCTGAAAACCTGATCAATTTCGTATTGGTCACCCTATTTTCGCTGTTGATCGGATTGTCGCAACGCCGCATTCACAGTTTGACAAATGCAGCCGGCTATACGTTTGGAACCGACCGTACCTTTACCTTTATCGGGATATTTGGGTTTATCCTGTATCTTCTCGGCGGTCAAATGCCATATCTATTCATGGGAGGCGGCCTGGTGCTGGCTATGGTCATGGGTATATCTTATTATTACCATATCCGTGACTTCAAAGATTTTGGAACCACCACCATATTTGTGGCAATGATTACTTATTGCTTAGGCCCGCTTGTTCTGACGCAGCCTCAATGGATGGTGCTCCTTATTGTGGTCACAGTTCTGATTTTCACTGAACTCAAAGAGACCTTTGCCACTATTTCACAAAAATTCGACCGGTACGAATTCATCACGCTGGCAAAATTTCTTATCATTGCCGGGGTCATTTTGCCCATCGTGCCCGATCGTCCCATCGTTATGGGATTAAGTCTGACACCTTACAAAATCTGGCAGGCTGTCGTCGTCATATCATCAATCTCCTACATCAGCTACCTGCTGAAGAAATTTGTTTTTCCGGACTCGGGAATTATGGTTACCGGAATGCTGGGAGGTCTGTATAGCAGTACAACAACAACTGTTATTATCGCCCGTCGTGAGAAGGAAGGACAAGCGGGAGAAGGGGGTCAGGCAGTTTCAGCAATAATGATGGCAAATGGGATGATGTACCTGAGAATTCTTATTTTGTCGTTTCTTTTTATGCCCTCTATTGCAACTTCATTGGCTATCCCCTTCCTGGCGCTATTTATAATCTGCGGAATCCTTTCCAAAATATCATACAAAAACGGGAAGTCAAATTCGGACTCCCTAAGCGATAATCAGAATATTCAGAACAACAAAAATCCATTGGAGTTTAAAACTGCCTTACTATTTGGTCTGCTGTTTGTTATATTTGGAATGATCACCAATTATGTGATGAAAAGCTATGGAAATTCCGGAATAACTTCTTTGGCATTTGTCGTTGGGATTACCGATATCGACCCTTTTCTGCTTAACCTTTTACAAGGCACCGGTGGGATTGCCGAATCTACCATTGCCTTGGCAATTATAAATGCAACCACCAGTAACAATCTTCTGAAGATGATTTACGCGACAACCTTATGCAGTAAAGTGATTCGCAAAAGCTTGTTCATCGATTTTTCGATTCTGATTATTACGGGTGCACTTCTTTCGATCCTGTGCTATCTTCTGTAAAATTATTTTTATCCTGCTTTATTTTTTTTACTTTTGTAACTATATTTACCTATAAAATAATTTTAAATAGCTCCGGTAACGATTAATGAAAAGCCTAAAATCCATATTGTTTTTACTCGTTCTGCTTATTTCTTCTGTGGCCTTTAGTCAGAATCAGCAATTAAATTTTGACAGG
>CAIYES010000221.1 GCA_903925275.1 uncultured Bacteroidales bacterium | reverse complement strand
GCAGCTACGCTGCCAATTGGAAAGCAAGTGTAATGCCCCCAGATTTTTCTCTTGATCCAGGAAATGCATGAAAGTGATAAATTAGCTTGCAGATAGCTCATTGTAGGTGATTATTACACAATACCCGCCGTATCACAAAATTTTCCTGTCAGCGTTATCCCAACTAAAAAATATCGTAAATTTCCATGCTGTATGGACTTGTTCTCCATTTCAGCTATCACTTTTTCTTGTCAGAATATTGTGAACGGCGGTGAAGTAATTCGAAAAATCTCCATTTCATGCGAGCTAAAACCAAGACTTTGATTTACTCATTGATCATAATGAGTGTTGCTTTACTGTTTAACTATGGTTGCAGGAAGAGCAATAGCGATTACAGCAGTGCTAAAAGCGTTTACAAAATCGCCGTGCTTTCCGACATTCACTACATGGATCCTTCGTTACTGCCCGACACCAGTAGTTCTGCATTTAAGGAGTATCTGAAAAGGGATGGGAAACTCCTCGCCGAAAGTGATGCGATTATGCAAGAGATTATTTCAGAATTGCTTAAAGCAAAACCCGATCTTGTGCTTGTACCGGGAGATATGACCAAAGACGGTGAATTGGTCAGCCACTGGTCGATGTCCGAATACCTTTCACAATTGATCAATGCAGGCATCAAAGTAAGGGTGATCGATGGTAATCACGATATAAAAAACCAGCACCCATACAGGTACATCGGCTCAAAAACCGAGATTGTGGCAAATATAGATACAGGCTTGTTTAAAAGCATCTATGCGAACTGCGGTTACAGAGATGCCCTCTATACTGACCCGGGTTCCCTCAGCTATGTGTCGGAACCACTGCCTGGCCTATGGCTGATTTCAATCGATGCCTGCAAATACTGGGATGGCATTCCTTTTGATTCAATGACAGGCGGACGGATAACGCAGAAAACAATGACCTGGATATGTGCACGTTTGGCTGAAGCTGAAACCAAAGGGAAAATGGTATTCGGCATGATGCATCCCGGGCTGATCAATCATTTTATTGATCAGGACCTCCTGTTCAAAGGATTTGTAGTGGATCGTTCGTTAACGGTGTCTGACTCGCTGATGAACGCAGGATTAAGAATCATGTTTACCGGTCATTTTCATGCCAACGACATCGTAAAAAAAATATCAGGTAACGAATTTTTATACGACATTGAAACCGGCTCCCCCATCGTTTATCCTTGTCCGTACAGGATGATAACCTATATCAAGGATTCGGCGCTGATCATATCATCTGATTCCATTACCCATACCGATTACCCGATACCAATGGGACAAACATTTTCGTATTACGCAAAGCATAAAACCCAGGTAAACATGGATTCCATGTTAACCATTGATTTTACCGACAGTGTAATGCCCTACAATATTGCCAGAAAATTTGCCCCCCGTATCAGGAATGCGATGATGGCTCATTTTGCAGGCGACGAAAGGCTCTTCTCAACCCACGAGATGGATTCGATCGATACAACAATTGCGCGGTTAGGTTCAAATTTTTCATGGCTCCGCCCCTATTGTATCACATTATGGAACGACCTGCCTCCCCCTGACAATTCATTGATGATCTACCTGAAGTCAGGAGCTTCATTTAAATAGGTGACGTTTCTACCGTGACTATCAATTAGCCAGCTGAAAACCAAAATCCCTATTTCCTGAAATGCTTTTTTATCAAGTCTTTGAGCGCATCAATCCGGATTGGTTTTGCAATGTAGTCATTACAACCTGCCGAAATTGCCTTTCCCCTGTCACCAATTAGTCCATAGGCTGTTTGTGCAATGATGATAACATTTTTGTTAAAATGTCTGATTTGTCTGGTGGTTTCATACCCATTCATTCCAGGCATCCGAATATCCATCAATATGAGATCAAGGTCAGGATTATTCCGGCAAACTTCAATCGTTTCAATACCGGTTTCTGCCTTCAGCACTTCCTGGCTGAAATGCCTGACGACCGTTTCAATAAGCAGTTCCGAGGCTTCATCATCTTCTGCAATTAAAATTTTCAGGTTTTTTAGTTGAACTTTTTCATCTTCTGCAGTAACAGACTTTGTTATAGTGCTGGTTAATTGCTTCTCAGTATTGCATGGAATGGTGAAATAAAATGTTGAACCTTTTCCGGGCTCGCTTTCTACCCAGATTTTTCCGCCAAGCATTTCAACATATGCTTTTGAAATAGCCAATCCCAAACCGGCCCCCTGATAAGCGGCTTTATCGGAAATATCAGCCTGTATAAAGCGTTCAAAAATCACATCCTGCCGGTCACCGGGAATTCCGATACCGGTGTCCTTCACGAAAAATTGAAAAAATGTTTCGTGGGGGTGGGTATACCCAATTTCAACGGATCCTTTGCTGGTGTATTTAATGGCATTTTTTACAAGGTTGATAAGAATGGCATCTAATTTATTGCTGTCAGTTATAATATCGGATTCTTCTGCAGGTAACATATTTGCAAAGAATAACTGCAATCCCTTTGTTTCTGCTTCATGTTTAAAAAAGGCACACAAGAATTCAATGTTTGCATTAACATTCGTCAATGAAACAGAAATTTCCATTTGTCCGGCTTCAATTTTCGAAATATCAACGATATCGTTGATGAGATTGAGCAAACGGGCGCCGCTTTTCTCAATAATACGAATAAACTTTTGATGCTCCTCCCCGCTTAGACCAGGTTGTTTCAATAAGCTCGCAAAGCCCAGAATACCATTCATGGGTGTTCGTATTTCGTGACTCATATTGGCGAGAAAAGCTGACTTTAATTTATCACTTTCTTCTGCTTTTTCTTTTGCTTTGAATAATGCCTGCTCGGTGTGTTTGAGCTCTGTGATATCTGCAGCAAATCCATACCAGGTGATGCTGCCGTCCTCCAGTTTCTCCGGTACTGATCTTGAATAAATCCATTGAATTTCCCTGCCGGGTATCTGCACCCTGAACTCACAGGCATAGTATGTTAGATTCTGCGCAGAGTATTCAATCTCGCCAATAGCACTGGCAGAATCTTCGGGTAATATGACCCTGGCAATCGGATCAAAATCCTCGCGTACATCCTCGGGAGAACAACCAAAAATGTTCTTTATGCCGGCTGATGCGATTGGAACGCAATAGCTCCCATCAGGCCTTCTTGTAAATTGATAAATTAAATCAGGCACTTGTGAAGAAAGCTTTGTGAACTGGATGTCCTTTTCCCTCACTGTCTCTTCTGCCAGTTTGCGTTCGGTAATATCATGTATAGTTACAATAACTCCGTTAATCTCCCCACTGATAGCTTTTAACGGGCTGATTGTATAGGAAGACCAACCTGATCTCACAGACCCCGGTATAGGAAAAGGGAAATCATTATCGTAAAAATATTCGCCTGCCAATGCTCTGTTAACCTTTTCCATCAATCCGGCATCTTCAAGGAAAGGAAATAATTCATTAAGACGTGTCCCTAAAACCTCTGAAGCAGAAATCTTTGTCAATGCTTCCATAAACGGATTCCAGACCTTATAACGCAAGTCAGCGTCAAAAACAATAATTCCTTCCTCCACACAATTGATAATTTGCGAAGTAAGCTGACTTGATTCCATGAAGGCCTTTTCAGCATTTTTACGTTCAGTAATATCGCGGAAGATCCAAATCCTCCCATAGTTTTTTCCATTCCTGCCGATGACCGGCGCCGAATACCTGTCGATTACCATCCCGTTTGCAAATTCAATTTCATCGATGCTTTCCTTGCCCGGATTATCATTAAGATACACGATCTTTTCAAGAAACTTACCGGGATTTTTGGTTAAATCCATTATATGCTTCAATAATTTAGAATCATTTTTATCTTCGATAATATCCGCGGGAACCTTAAATAGCTCAATCATGCGCCGGTTAATAAGAATCCGGTTGTTATCCTGATCGACTATTAAAATCCCATCAATGGTCGAGTTTAACTGGGCCTCAAGCAAGGTTGTTTGCGAAAGTAATTTCTCTTGAGTAAGTTTTTTTTCGGTGATATCCTGAACGATACCGTTGATTGCAACCGGATTACCGGCTGAAACTTTTTCAATTGTGGCTTTTGAGAAGATGACCCTTGGTTCTGATCCATCGGCTGGATTAATTAAATATTCAAGGTCATAAGGCGTTTTGTTATTTATGAGATCGATCAATGCCTGATGAACCCGGTCGCGATCGGGAATGCAGGCCTCAATGTTTTGAAGGTCGAAAGAATTATCATGATCAAAAAGGCCGAATAGTCTCTGCGCTTCGGCTGAACCGCGAATTTTCTGGGTTTTGAGATTAAAATTCCAGGAACCGACATGCCCTGTTTGCTGGGCCAATTCAAGCTGACTGATGGTATAAACCAGTTCTTGCCTGCTCGCATCCATAGCTTTCTCTGCCATTTTACGTTCGGTAATATCAATAGCAGTGATAAGGCATTGCGCTTCGTTTTCAGTTAAAATGCCGGTAAGGTGAACATACATAGGCATATTGCCATTCACCATGAAGGTCACCTCGCACGATTCCTTTTCCTTGCTGTTAAATACCTTTTCAAGGAACATCGTGAAAATTAACCGGGTATCTTCTGAAACAAGTAAATAAAACAATCTGTTTTGCAACTGCAAGCGGTCTTCGCCCAGCATTCGCGCTCCGCTGAGGTTCATCTCCAGAATTCTTCCATCTTTGGAGATGGTAAAATACCCTAATGGGGCAAACTCATATAAATTGGTATATTTTTCAGCAGCATCCCTTGCCATGCACCTGGCCTTTATGAGCTCTCCATTCTGCATTTCCAACTCCACCTGATGTACCTCAAGGTCGTGAATGAGCTTCATCATATTAGCCTCAGAAAGCCGTGAAGTTGATGCTGAAGGTTTGTTTTTCAGAAACTCTTCTGCCTTATCCCGAAGCATTTCGGATGCTGATTTGCTGTTTTTATTCATTGTGTACCCTCCCTAATTATTTCTGACGTTCCGGTTTTTCAAGTGGTAAAGTAAACCGGAATGTACTTCCTTTTCCCTCTTCACTCTCCGCCCATATTTTTCCACCATTTTTTTCGATGAAATCCTTGCAGAGGAGCAATCCCAAACCCGTGCTGGGTTCCCCGTTGGTGCCATTTCGGTTTGTTTGCACGTCAATCCGGAATAAATTAGCCACCATGTCGCTGTTCATTCCGATGCCTGTGTCACTAACGGAAATTTCAACTGAGTTGCCGGGTAGCGGCTTTGCGGCAATGGTGACATTACCTTCTTTTCGGCTGAATTTTACGGCATTGGAGGCCAGATTGCGGATGGTCGATGTCAGCATGTCCTCATCTGCAAAGACTTTCTGATCGACAGGAATTTCATAGCTGATCCCGATTCCTTTTATATTTGCTGAATCTATTACCAGGTGCATGCTTTCAGTAATCACGGGCATCAACAACAATGATTCAGGCTCAAATTTGATTAATCCCCTTTGGGAGCGCGACCACTCAAGCAGGTTTTCGAGTAACTGGAAGAGATTGGTGGCCGAGTTTCTCATACTCACGGCCATCTGCTGAATCTCACCCAGCGTCAAATCTTGTAATTCCTCAGTCATTATATTAGTCATTCCTAAAAATCCATTGAAAGGGCCACGCAGGTCGTGGGCGATGATGGAGAAAAATTTGTCTTTTTCGGAATTTAAAATTGTCAGTTGTTCGTTCTGCTGTAGAATAACCTGATTACTTTTATTCAGCTCCTCGTTCAGGATTTTTTTTCTTTTATTTTTCCGGAGAAGAATGACAATAAAAAGAGAAGTCAAGAAGAGCATTGTGGAAAACGAAATATATAGAAACCATAGTTGAGAATTTCTGTAATTGATTTCCTTTTGTTTGCTTGCAATATCGAAGTCATACTGCATGTCTTTCAGTTTGACCTCGATATCTTTTTGAAAATAGTTAATCCTTCCCACATAAGCAATCCGCATATACGGGATTGCTTCTTTATAATCCTCTTTGTCCAGATAAATCAATTTTATCATATCTGCCGATATCACTATATAGCTTTTAATATCTAACTCCTCTGCAATGCGGAAACTCTCTTTTGCATTTATCATAGCCTTCTCAGGATCCTTTTTTTTGTAATGAAACATGGCAATGTTGAACAAGGCCAATGGGAGTTCAGATATTGCATTTGTTCTTCTAATTTCAGATAAAACCAAGTCGAAAACCGGGTGCGCCTTATCAAATTGATAGGTGATGGTAAAAAGGGCACTCAGAATGATATTGTTTGAAATCCTTATGTTTGCATGGTCAGGCTTTGTTGCATAACTATTTGATATCCCGAGATAAGTCACGATTGAATCGTATCTCTGTCTGAACCTGCGATTGGACCGGTATACCTGATTAAAATCGATTTTTTTATGTTCAATTGCCCGATATGATATTTCATTTTCGTTCGGGTCGTTTAAATCCATTTCATACAACACGGCTGCAAGCCTGTTATAGGTTTTGGCTAAACCGGTACTATCATTCTTCCTGAGAAAAATGATCAATGCCTTATTCAGAAAAAACAGAGATTTTTTAAAATATGATGCCGCCCTGTTGGTCTCCCCGATATTCAGTAAAACTTCTGCATATTCATCTAGCCGGTTTAACTTCTCATAGATAGCAAGTGCTTTGAATAAGTATAGAATGGATTTTTGATTGTCTCCCCATATTTTCCATGCAATGCCTTGCTGATTCAAGGCATCGGCCATTTCAATTTCGAGTTTCAGGGAGTCGGCAAGTTGAAAAGCAGATTCGGCGGTGTGGATTGCCTCCTCATCACCTGTTTCAATTTGCTCTTTTGAAAGTTGCAGCAGGAGTTCTAACTTTTTTTGCGGGATGGCATTATATTGTATTTGCTTTTTAATATTTTTAATGTTGATATTTTTGGCTGATAAAATAAATGGGAGGAGAAGCAGGAAAAAAAACACCTTGATTTTAAATGCAGCCATAGGTTTGTTCAATATGCTTAT
>CAIYES010000220.1 GCA_903925275.1 uncultured Bacteroidales bacterium | reverse complement strand
TAACCTTGATACCATTCCAGGTAGCAGGGCCGGGCCCGGCATTATTGGTAAAATCAGACTCATCAACGATGTGATTGCTGTTTACAACTGCCTGGAAAGGATGCGGAGCATTTGCAGTCATATGCTTGGGATTGCCGGAATAGTAAGAGATTGGAACAAGAATCGTTTTGCTTTCACCCGGTTTCAATGGCGGCGCAATACCTACACCAGTACCCCATGCATCAAGTACGCCAGGATGCATGTCTTTTACGACAACAGGCGGCTCAACACTGCCTGACCAGCTTGCATTGCCCTGATTTTTGACAGTCACGGAGAAGGTAAAAACTGCTTTGCCGGGGGCACAGGCACCCCATGATTTGAGACCAAAAGCAGTGATGACCAAATCAGGTTTTGGAGTTGCCTGCGCGGAATTGGCGAACAAAACAGAACCCAGCAGCATGGTAAAAAGTGAACGAGCAACTGAAGATTTTTTCATCTGTCTCTCCTGAATTATTGAAATTATAAATTGATCCGCCTGGTCGGCGGATTTTTGAATTGGAACCTGTTTACGAAATTGTGTACCTGTCAGGCGCGACCAGATCCAAAGCCGATCTTTCATGGTACCAAACGATGCCTTGCTTTAATCGCAACGGTGAGACTGCACAGGAACAACACAAGCGCCACAGGCAACCAGAGTGCTCTTTCATCAGCACTCGGCGTGATCGAATTTAATACCACAGAAATCGCTCCCAAGAGGACAACGAGCCAGATTGCCCATTTCGAAGCACGGAACCTATCCATGAACAACAATCCACTTTGTGACAACACGACAAACTCAGTAACGACAAGAAATGCCGCCTGCAGAAGGGCTGCAAATCGCATGAAAGGAGGAAATACCCCCGGAAAGGCCCCGCCCATAGCGTATGAACCCCAAGGCGCACCCAGTGCAAGTGCAAGCTGAAACAGTACCACTCCTGAAGTAACGATGGCAAATAGTATCGCAACCAATCGTGTCACGTTCATCTACCTCTCCGTTCGTCATTATGACTGATACTGATCAGACCGATCGGGCTGTTTCGCAAAAAAACAAAAGATTTCTTAAAAGGTAGAGATCGTTTAACCAGTTATAAGGCTTTTTACAATTGTATTATAGGCTGAAAGAGAATCATACAGTTATAATACAGATAATTCCAATAAAAAAGAATAACGAGGTCAGCACATTGGTAAGTCACTTATTGAACAAATCCACCATTCCCGGTACCACCAATGCTCATGACTGGTAAAGGAGAGAAAAATTCTGCTGCAATAGCCCGGGGATCTCTCCCCGCTTGACCGTCCACCCCTCCGTTTTGCCTTCCGAAACGGACTGAAAACGGTCGCCGAGCAGCACATCCTTTCCCGAGGGGTTCTGCAGGACAACCATCAACCACTGGACAAAAATCGAGTCCGGATGGGTCGAGTTCATATAATTTGCCGGTTCAAAATCCACCCACTCCTGCGGGCTGAGATTGAACTCGTAGAGATTTTTCCAGGCTCCATCGACAAACGACTGTAAAAGATAGTTTTGCTCCGGGCTTCCGGTCAGTTTGAAGGTGTCAAAATCCTGCCTGATTTCCCG
>CAIYES010000219.1 GCA_903925275.1 uncultured Bacteroidales bacterium | reverse complement strand
GTCCTGTTCAGATTTATCATACAAAGTTAAATTATTTAAAAAATAAATCGCCAGCCTCTTGTTTTACAACATAGAAGGGGGCAGGGGGAGAGGTCATAAAATATTTAACTTCCCGGATTCCCACTCCTGACCTCCCCTGAGGAAGTGGTTGGGGGTGGTTTCTTCAGCCTTTCCCAGGTATTTCAATGGTTTGTGGATCATCATCGTTTTTGCAATAAAACCAGTCGCTTTCCTCAAATTTTGTCTCTGTGATTTTATCGATTGGCACCTTTAAATATTTTCCAGTGGCCGATACGGCTATCTCCCCGCTTTCCAGCACGATCTCTCCGGATCCTTCAAAAAACCGGGACCCGTCTTTTAAAACCCGCCCGACTATTTTCAAATCCTGGTCCAGTGGGATCGGTTTCCTGAATTTTGTTGTCAATTCAACGGTAACACCCCATATCTGATCATTTTTTCCGATCGCAATAGCCCTTCCGATGGTTTCGTCCAGGATGGCCGCTGCAACCCCGCCATGCATCCTGCCCGGATAACTCTGATGTTTTTCTGATGGCTTTATCAACGCAACCAATTCGTTTGCCTCCGTTTCAAAAAATGAAGCATGAAGGCCCATATCATTGCTCAGCCCGCAAACAAAGCACATTTTCGAATTATTTTGTTTTTTTCGTACCGGGTATTCCATTGTGAAAAATTTGTTTTATTTGTCAGATGCCTGCCCACAAATGCGGAAAAATGCAGATATCAGACGGTAAATGTACAATTAGAAAACGAATCTGAATACTGGAAAATACTATAACTTTGTGCTTCCACCAAGGTCTCCATTTTTATTCCACCCGGATTTATGAAGAAGTCGCTTTCGAGAATAAACGCAAAACAAAAAACGACAGCCGGAAAAAATGAACGGTTGCCTCACAATACCCTTTTAAAAAAGGATCCTTCAATTTATTATGCAATTGTTGCGATCATTCTTACCTGCTTTATCTTCTACGGAAATACCTTAACGCTGAAATATGCCTATGACGACCTGATGGTCATCACCGGAAACCAGTTCACAAAGCAGGGATTTCATGGCATCGGCAACATACTTACCACCGATTTTTTCACCGGATTCTTCGGTAAAGACCACAACATGGTTTCGGGCGGCAGATACCGGCCTCTTTCCCTTGTGACATTTGCCATAGAATACCAGCTTTTTGGAGAAAACCCGCTGCCCGGCCATTGGGTGAACTTACTTCTTTTCACTGCAGTATGCATCCTGCTGCTGGTTGTGCTTCGGAAACTGGCAGATTCAAGGGGGTTTCAGCATGATTTGGGGGCCTGGTATTTTTCGGCACCTTTCCTGATCACTCTTCTGTTCGCCGCTCATCCGGTGCACACGGAGGTTGTGGCTAACATTAAAAGCCGGGATGAGATTCTTGCATTTTTGTTTTGCCTTCTCACTTTCTACTTCTCACTAAAGTTCCTTGAACGGCCGAAAGTCGTGTTGGCAATTCTTAGCGGCTTTTGCTTTTTCCTGGCGCTGCTTGCCAAGGAAAATTCATTGGCCCTCCTGCTTGTCCAGCCGGTTACACTCTACTTCTTTACCCGGAATAAAACCCGAAAAAACCTGTTGACGGTCATTCCACTGATTATCTCAACTGCTATTTTCCTGGTCATACGCCAAATAATTGTTGGCCATACCGGCAACCATCTTGAGAATGACCTGATGAACAACCCATTCGTTGAAATGACCCTTTCACAGAAATATTCCACCATCCTTTATACCCTGGGACTTTATATCAAACTGCTTATCTTTCCGCATCCCCTTACCTCCGACTATTATCCTTACCACATTCCAATCATAAATCCCGGCGACTGGCGGGCAATCGTTCCACTGATCATTTATTTGCTGATGATTGTGTTCATTATCCTGAAAATCCGGAAAAAAAACCTTGTCTCCTATTGCTTGCTCTATTTTCTGATAACCTTATCCATCGTATCGAATATTGTATTTCCGATTGGCTCTTTCATGAGCGAGCGATTCCTCTTCATGCCTTCGTTGGGTTTCTGCATTATGCTGGGTGCAGGAATCGTATGGCTTGAAAACCGCATTCCCGGGAGCAGCGCATCAAAAAGACTTATGATTACCGGCTTCATGACCATGATCCTGACACTATATGCCATCAAAACGATCAGCCGCAATGGTGACTGGTATGATAGTTATACCTTGTTTACCACCGATGTCAAAGTTTCCGGAAACAGCGCAAAAGGCAATGAAGTTGCCGGGGAATATATCATGCAAAAGGCAACCTTGATCAATGATAAAAACACCAAGGACAGCTTGTTGAGATGTTCTATTGGTTTTCAGCAGAAGGCCATCCGTATTTATCCGAAACAAGTCATCGCACTCATTAACCTTGCGGCTGCATATTATGAATACAACCAGGATTACGACACCATCCTGGTTGTGTATAAAACAATCCTCAAATATATTCCCGGCAATCAGGAGGTCTATACCTTTTTCAACGCCATCATGAACCGGTACAACAATGTTGACCACAAGATCAGATTATACCGTGATTTGCTTCAGGTTAACCCGCAACGGTTCGATGTAAATTTATCCCTGGGTAAACTTTACCTGGGCGGAAAACAGGATGCCGCCAGGGCCCTGCCTTTCCTTGAAAAAGCCGTAAGTATTGATCCGGGCAATTTTGATGGACAAAAATACCTGGGTGCTGCTTATGGCTTTTCAGGAAAATGGAACGAAGCCGTTCTCCACCTTGAACTTGCGGAAACGATACGCCCTGGCGATGCACTTCTGAACAAAAGCCTCGCCAACTTCTACCAGAATCTCGGGGAATACGACAAGGCAAGGCAAGTAATGGAACGAGTGAACAAAGGGCAACAACTGCAATCATTTCAAAAATAAAACTCTTTCTATGCGGACATTGGGTGACCATATTATTTCGAACCTCAGCTTTATCTGAGTTTTATTTTTTACTTTCTTCTTTCGTCCGTAAAAAAAATTTTTACTTATCGTATGATCTGGTAGCTTAAATTTTGCTATTTTTACTATTTTAAATGAAACTGCCATGAGTGACCATGCCATGACGAAGGAAGAACTCGTAACTGAATTACAAAATTTACGGAATGAACACGATGCATTAATAACATTATACGAAAAGGGTTTAGCCGGAGGTATTCTGGCCGAAGAAATGTTAAATGACTTCATTGAAAAAAATCCGTTGTCAATTCAAATTGTGAATAAAGACGGTTTCACAATGAAAGTTAACCCCGCACACACCTTGCTTTTTGGCGCATTTCCTCCCTCCGGTTTTTCAATTTTTGCTGATCTGCAAAGTAAATACCAGGGGATTGAACCATTGCTCTTGCTTGCAAAAAGCGGGAACGTTGTGCATCTTCCTGATTTATACTACAATGCACATGATGTTTGCGCTGAATTCCCGGATCTTCCACGTTGGATTCGCGCGGTAATTGTTCCTTTAACCGATAAGGATGGCCATGCTGACCGGTTTGTTTTTATGCACGAAAATATCACCGATCGCAGGCTGACTGAAATGTTATTGGTGCAAACCCGTAAAAATTATGAAACCTTTTTTAACTCAATCGATGATTTTATTTTCGTTCTTGATTTAAATGGCAATATAATTCATACAAACAATACGGTTATTGAACGTTTGGGCTATACAGAAGAAGAGCTTTCCGGTAAATCAGTTCTCTTGCTTCATCCGCCCGAACGCCGCGATGAAGCAGGAAGAATTATTGATGAAATTTTAAACGGAATTGGAACGTTTTGTCCAGTTCCCTTATTGACGAAAACCGGTTTGCAAATTCCGGTTGAAACAAAGGCTACCCACGGGTTCTGGGATGGCAACGCTGTAATTTTCGGCGTTACCAAGGACATCTCAAAAATCAAATTGTCAGAAGAAAAGTTTTCAAAATTATTTTACATCAATCCTTCTGCTTGCGGTTTAAGCGATTTGGAAAACCACACTTACATTGAAGTAAACGAAGCATTCAACACGCTACTGGGATTTGAAAAAAACGAAGTAATTGGTAAAACAGCCTTAGAGTTGGGTATTATATCCGCTGAAGAAGCAAATGAAATAGTTAACAACTCCCGCAAAAATGGAATTGTGACCAACGTTAAAGCTGATTTAAAAGCGAAGAACGGGGAAATTAAACATGTGCTGTTAACGGCAGAAAATATCGATGTTCAGGATAAAAAATATCGTTTTACGGTTGTTCATGACCTCACCGAGCGCCTGCGCGCGGAGGAATCATTTCAGAACAGTGAGGCAAAATACCGCAACCTGATCCAGCATTCAAGCGACCCGATCTTTAGTTTTAACCCCGACGAAACTTACAAGTTCGTAAATGATGCATTTTCCCGGGTGTTTGGACTGGCCCCTGAAGAGCTGATGGGGAAGTCGCCTCATGACATATTCCCTTATGATGAAGCAGAAAAGCGGCTGACGACGGTTCGCCAGGTGCTTCAGACAGGCCAAAAGGGAGAAATTGAAGTCAGCGTTACTCTTCAATCCGGCGAGGTTCGGATTTTTTTGACGATGCTAGATCCGGTCAAGAACGATCAGGGGCAGGTACTTTTTGTAACATGTATTTCCAAAGACATCACCGAACGCAAACTTGCGGAGGAAGCGGTAAAGGAGAGTAAATTGTCGTTGGATGACGCACAGGAAATCGCAAAAATGGGCAGTTGGGAATTTGATATTTTAAAAAATAAACTTGTTTGGTCAACCAACATGTATAGAATTTTCGGTTACGAACCATTCGCTATTGAACCAACCTATGAGCTATTCATCAATCAAGTCCACCCTGATGATTTGGGAATAATCGGAGATTCGTATGAATATGTTGAGAATACAAAGAAAACAATTAGTCAGGAATTGCGTTTTGTAATGCCCGACGGAAGCATTAAATGGATTCTGAACAAATTGGTTCCGAATTTTAAGGAAAATGGGCTTGTTAAGTTGAAAGGTGTCAGCACAGATATTACCGACCGTAAGCGTACTGAAATGGAGTTATTTAAGGCCAAAGAAAAAGCTGAAGAAAGCGACCGCTTAAAATCAGCTTTCCTGGCCAATATGAGTCATGAAATACGGACTCCGATGAATGGCATTCTTGGTTTTGCAGGACTATTGAAAGAATCAAATCTCACCGGCAAGGAACAAGAAGCGTATATCAGAATCATCGAGAAAAGCGGCGCCCGGATGCTCAACATCATCAACGATATTGTGGATATTTCGAAAATAGAATCGGGACTGATGGAACTTTACATCCGGGAATCGGATATAAGCGAACAACTCGAATACATTTATACTTTTTTCAAACCTGAGGTTGAAGGAAAGGGATTATTGTTTTCCTATAAAAACTCTTTGCCGGAAAAAGAGAACTTCATTAAAACAGACCGTGAGAAAATCTATGCCATTCTGACCAACCTTGTTAAAAATGCCATTAAATACACCAACATAGGGTATATAGAATTTGGTTGTGAAAGAAAGGGAAAATTCATTGAGTTTTTCGTAAAGGACACCGGCATAGGAATTGCCAAAGACAGGCAGGAAGCAATTTTTGAACGCTTTATTCAGGCTGATATTTCCGATAAACCAGCTTATGACGGGGCTGGTCTGGGATTATCCATTTCGAAAGCGTATGTGGCAATGCTCGGAGGAAAAATTTGGCTGGAAAGCCAGGAAGGGGCAGGCTCCATATTTTCATTTACCATTCCTTACAATACAGAGCCGGAAGAAACAAATGTTATGGAAACATTTGCCTCCGGAATTGATTTGACTGGTTATGTTAATGAACTGAAAATATTGATCGTTGAAGATGACGAAACCTCGGAGTTGTTCCTTTTAACAGCCGTAAAAAAGTATTGCAAAGAGTTTTTAGTGGCAAGAACCGGAGTTGAATCTGTTGAAGTTTGCCACAACAATCCTGACATTGATTTGGTTTTAATGGATATTCGCATGCAAGAAATGAATGGATATGAAGCCACCCGTCAAATCCGGAAATTCAATAAGGATATAATCATCATTGCACAAACCGCATACGGACTGTCAGGGGACAGAGAAAAGGCAATACAGGCAGGATGTAATGATTATATTTCAAAACCAATTGACAGCACATTATTATTGGAGTTGATACAGAAGCATTTCAACAGATCAGGAATTAATACGCATTGAAAGCCGGATTCAATGATATAATAACACCGCTCTCACTTTAATTTAAACTCTTTTTACCAAAGAAGAATTTATCGGATTTCCAAAATTGAAACACGTTTACCTCTTATTACTGTTGATCCTTTTTCCCATTTTTCTGATGGGGCAGACAAACACCGATTTCTGGTTTGCTGCACCTGAAGTAACTTCCGCTCATGGCGACCAGCCGATCTTTTTACGATTGACATCATTCAGCCAGTCTGCTACAGTTGTCATTTCGGAACCAGCCAACTCAGTTGCCAATTTTCCGCCAATAAATGTCTATATACTGGCAAATTCAACAGTATCCGTCAACCTGACCACTTTAAAGAACCAGGTCGAATGCAAACCGCCCAATACTCCGCTGAATCTTGGATTGCTTATACATTCCAACGTTCCTATAACAGCGTATTATGAAGTGTCAAATACCGTAAATCCGGAAATTTTTATTTTGAAAGGCAACAATGCACTTGGCACATCTTTTTTCATTCCGTCGCAGGATGTGTTATACAACGAAACAACTTTAAATCCCAAGGCATATAATTCATTCGATATCGTTGCAGAACAAGATAACACCACTGTCACCATAAAACCGAGAAAGGCCATCGTCGGGCATGCTGCCGGCGTGCAATTTACGGTTACGCTGAACAGAGGTCAGGTATACAGTGCCCAGGCAGTCGGACAACTGGGGAGTGATCATTTAATGGGTTCTGTTGTTACTTCAGACAAACCCGTTGCAATTACTGTGAAGGATGATTCAGACCGTTATTCCGGGCAAGAATGTTATGATCTTACCGGGGATCAGATTGTACCGGTAAATATTATCGGCACGCAATATATCGTTGTACGGGGAAATACAAGCAGTACGGTCAACGATTGGGTTTTTGTCACGGCTACGGCCGACAATACCCAGGTAAATGTCAACGCGACCCTCGTTGCTATCATTAATACCGGGGAAACCTTTCATTTCAATATGACTTCCGGCAATTTATGTTCTTACGTTCAGACTGATAAACCCGTTTACCTTTGGCATCTTACCGGTTATGGTTGCGAAACAGGCACGGCATTATTACCCGCAATAGGTTGCACAGGGTCGACCCAGGTTGCATTTACAAGAACTACCTCCTTTTCGTTTGAGCTGATCCTGCTTACCAAGGTTGGAGCCCAGGGCTCGTTTACCTTAGACGGGAACTCCACGCTGGTAACTGCCGCCATGTTCTCCTCAGTACCCAACAATCCTGCCTATGTTTATGCCAGAATTAACTTTCCCGTTGCCTCCCTGCCGGTGGGGGCTCATATTCTTGCTAATTCACAGGATATTTTCCACATGGGTGTTATCCATTCCTATGATGCAGGACAATCCGGGTGCTCTTATGGCTATTTTTCCGACTTCGCAAGCCTGAACCTGGGACCCACCCAGGCAGTCTGTGCAGGCACTTATGTCACTTTCGATGCAGGACCAAACCGCCTGAGTTATGCATGGTTTTATAACGGTAATCCGTATTTGACAGGTGTTCAAACTATAACTGTTACCAATCCGGGCTTATATTCAGTGACTGTGAATGATCATGGATGCATTTTAACCGATCAGGTTCAGCTCGACAATTACCCCGCCCCCAACCCTGTTATTTCGGGAGTTACAAGTTTCTGCCAGGGGGCTTCAAAACCGCTCAGCGTTACCGGAACATTTCCTTCCTATTTGTGGAGCACCGGAGCCACTACCCAGTCAATCACGGTTAGTGCCAGCGGAACATACGGCGTCACAGTGACCGGAAGCAATGGATGCGCCGGAAGTACTTCAGCCCTAGTAACCGTGCATCCGCTGCCTACGGTAACAATGACCCAGCCTGCATCAACATGTTCTGAGGCTGCACCATATCTTCTTACCGGAGGCAGCCCGACAGGAGGCATTTATTCCGGATTGGGGGTCAATTCCGCAACCGGTATTTTCGATCCTTCTTCCGGAACAGGGCCACATGTAATCACTTATACCTATACCGATGCATATGGTTGCAGCGGCAATGCTTCCAAAACACTTACCGTCAACCCCACCCCTGCAGTTCAGTTAGCAGCCCAGGCCGCGGTATGTATTTCAGTTCCGCCATTTTTATTAACCGGAGGAACACCGGCAGGAGGTGTCTTTTCAGGCCCGGGGGTCAATTCAGCAACCGGTATTTTTACTCCTTCCTCCGGGTCAGGGCCGCATACCATCACTTATACTTATACTGATGGCAACGGGTGTTTCAACACAGCGTCAAAAACACTTACCGTATATCCCCTTCCGGTGGTTCTGCTTGCGGCGCAGGTTCCGGTCTGCATATCGATTCCCCCATTTCCGCTAACCGGAGGAACACCGGCGGGAGGTGTCTATTCCGGCCTTGGGGTCAATTCTGCAACCGGCATTTTCACTCCTTCCTCCGGGGCAGGGCCACATACCATCACTTATACCTTTACTGATTTCAACGGCTGTATCAACACCGCTTCCAAAACACTGACCGTTTATCCCCTTCCGGTGGTTCTGCTTGCGGCGCAGGTTCCGGTCTGCATATCGGTTCCCCCATTTCTTTTAACCGGCGGGACACCGGCGGGAGGCACCTATTCGGGACCCGGGGTGAATTCGGCGACTGGTTTTTTCGATCCTTCCTCCGGAACGGGGCCGCATACCATCACCTATGCCTACACCGATTTCAATGGTTGTACCAGCACTGCTTCCAAAATACTTACGGTTTACCCGGTTCCTGTGGTTCAGCTCGCGGCACAAGGCGAAGTCTGCATCTCAGTTCCACCATTTCAGCTTAACGGCGGAACACCGGCGGGGGGCATCTATTCCGGGATTGGGGTGAATTCCCTGACTGGTTTTTTCGATCCTTCCTCCGGAGCAGGGAATCATGTGATCTCTTATAGTTATACCGATTTCAACGGGTGTACCGGCAGAGCTACCAAAACACTTATCGTTTACCCCCTTCCTGTGGTTGAGCTGGCGGCGCAGGCTGAAGTCTGCATTTCCGTTCCACCCTTTCAACTTTCCGGAGGCACTCCGTCGGGAGGTATCTATTCGGGTGCCGGAGTGAATTCCTCAACCGGATTTTTCGATCCTTCCTCCGGGGCAGGTCCTCATGTGATTTCCTACAGTTATACCGATTTCAACGGGTGTGTCAACAAGGCTTCCAAAACACTTATGGTCAATTCTCTTCCCGAAATTCAGCTATCGGGTCAGGATGAAACCTGTGTTGCAGCTCCACCTTTTCTTCTTACTTGCGGAACACCGGCGGGAGGCACCTATTCCGGCCCGGGGGTTAATTCAACGACCGGCTTTTTTGATCCTTCTTCAGGGGTTGGTTCATATACCATTACCTATACCTACACCGATGCCAATGGTTGTACTAATACAGCCTCAAAAGTACTTACCGTTTACAACTTTCCGGTAGTTCAGTTGTCGGGTCAGGATGCCGCCTGTATTACGGAACCACCTTTTCTTTTAACCTGCGGAACACCGGCTGGAGGAATCTATACCGGCATAGGGGTCAATTCCGCGACCGGCTTTTTCGATCCAGCTTCCGGATCAGGGTCACATTTAATCACCTATTCCTATACTGATGCCTTTGGTTGCGGAAGCGTGGCTTCCAAAACCCTTACCGTCTATACCATTCCGCTGGTGACGCTGGCAGGTCAGGATGCAGTGTGTCTTTCCGATCCACCACTTCAATTGACAGGAGGGACGCCGGCGGGAGGAATTTATTCCGGCACGGGAGTCAATTCCTCAACCGGGTTTTTCGATCCTTCCTCTGGCGCAGGGCAGCATACCATTACATTTACTTACACCGACGCCAACGGTTGTTCAAATACGGATTCAAAGATACTGACCGTACACCCCCTTCCTGTGGTTCAGCTCGCGGCGCTGACCGAAGTCTGTATCTCAGTTCCGCCTTTTCAATTGACAGGAGGAACGCCTGCGGGAGGGATTTATTCCGGCCCGGGGGTTAATTCTTCAACAGGCTTTTTCGATCCATCCTCAGGCGCAGGGCCACATACCATTGCATTTACTTACACCGACGCCAACGGCTGTTCAAATACGGATTCCAAAACACTTACCGTATACTCCCTTCCTGTGGTTCAGCTCGCGGCGCTGACCGAAGTCTGTATCTCAGTTCCACCTTTTCAATTGACAGGAGGAACACCTGCCGGAGGTATTTATTCCGGCCCGGGGGTCAATTCCACGACCGGTTTTTTCGATCCTTCCTCAGGCGCAGGGCCGCATACCATTACATTTTCTTACACCGACGCCAACGGCTGTTCAAATACAGATTCCAAAACACTGACTGTTTACGCCCTTCCTGTGGTTCAGTTGCCGGATCAGGCCGAAGTCTGCATCTCGGTTCCACCTTTTCATCTTACTGGCGGAACACCGGCGGGAGGCGTTTATTCAGGCTCCGGTGTGAATTCCACGACTGGTTTTTTCGATCCATTCTCGGGGGCCGGGCCGCATACCATTACATTTACTTACGCCGATGCCAACGGTTGTTCAAATACAGATTCCAAAACACTTACCGTAAACCCACTTCCTGTAGTTCAACTTGCTGCCCAGGCTGCAGTATGCTTTTCGTCTCCACCATTTCTTTTAACTGGCGGGACACCGGCGGGAGGTATATATTCCGGTCCTGGGGTTAATTCTTCAACCGGCTTTTTCGATCCATCCTCAGGCGCAGGATCACATGTAATCACTTACAACTATGATGATTTCAAAGGTTGTACAAACACCGATTCTAAAATACTTGATGTTAACCCCCTTCCTGCGGTTGAACTCCCGGCACTGCCTGAAGTCTGTATTACAGTCCCGCCTTTTCAATTAACAGGCGGATTACCTGCCGGGGGCATTTATTCCGGTACAGGAGTCAACACTGCAACAGGTATGTTTGACCCTGCTTCCGGTGCGGGAGTTCATGTGATAACTTACTCGTACACCGGGACAAATAGCTGTACCAGCCAGGCCACATCCGGTCTTAACGTTATCCCCCTGCCTTTACCCTCAGGAATTATCAGCGGGCCAAACCATATTTGTGAAGCATCACTGAATATCCCGTACAATCTGATTGGAGCCGACCCGTTTGCAACATCCTTTAACTGGGAGATAAGCCCCGCTATTGCCGGAACCATCAGTGGAACGACGACATCCCCAACGGTTTCATTAAATTCAGGATATTCGGGCACGATTGGTATCCGATTCCAGCCTGTGAGCACGTGCGGAGGCGGGAACTTCTCAGGCTATACCAGCATAACAGTCAACCCCTACCCCTACGTTTTGCTGAATTCCTGCAACGATACTGTTACAAGCAGAGGTGCAAAACCATTCCGGCTGAAAGGGGGCAATCCTCCGGGTGGCGTTTACAGCATCGACGGGACCCAGCTGCCCACAGGTATCCTCGATCCTGCAACCCTGAGCGTCACACCTCCCGATCACATCATTTCCTATACCTATTCCAACATTTACAACTGTGCCGTCAGCAAAAGCAAGACACTGAAAGTGAACGATGCTTCAAATTTCAGCTGTAAGTCCACGCTGACCGACATACGGGATATGAAAACCTACCCTACTTTTGATGTCGTTATTGGTGGCATTCATCGCTGCTGGATGTCGGCAAATCTCAATTACGGTGCTTTTATCCAGGGAAATGTGGCACAGACCGATAATTGCAGCATTGAAAAATATTGCCAGGGAAATGATGCTTCCAGGTGTGCCGAATTGGGCGGTTTCTACCAGTGGGATGAATTGATGACCTACGTCGCAGCAGACAATGCAGCATCGGAGGGAAAACAGGGACTATGCCCACCTGAATGGCATGTTGCAACGGAGGCCGAATGGACCGGGCTTGTAAATTACTATCTGGGTTCCGGACTTGCCGGATGGAACCTTCTGGACCCTAATCCCCTTTATGGTTTTCATGCAAAAACCCCCGGCGTGCTGTACCAGAATTTTAGCTGGAGTTTTATGCCTCCTGGTTTTTCAGCAACTCTTTTCTGGACATCAACCGTAAGCCCTTACGGCAGTTCAAAAATTATCAGCTATGGCCTCAATGATATAAGTCCCAGCGTATCAAAATATTTCTCTGCAAGGAACAACGCTTTCCCTGTTCGCTGTGTAAAAGATTAAAGTGCGGCCGGTATCACTCGTCGTCACACAAAGGCATCTTGGTAAATGGTTTTGTCTATGCCCTCGCTTCTACAGGGATTCATTGACTTTTGGCATGATATCTGCTAACTTGCGTGTTAAAATTTCTTTCCCATGAAAACAATCCTGTGTTTTTTCAGCTGCCTTCTCCCCTTTATGATCAGCGCAAATAATCATCCGGGAGTCGTTGATGGCAATAATAAATTCGCATTCAAACTCTTCCAGCAAGTGCAGGGCGGCACGACTGGTACAAACCAATTCTACTCTCCTTTCAGTATTTCAACGGCACTGGCAATGGTATATGCGGGCGCACGGAATGAAACTGCGCTCCAGATGAGTCAAACATTGAATTTTGACCTGTCTGATAAATTCCATTCCAAATACAAACATCTGCTGGACAGAATGAAGGCAGGAACTGAAGGCAAGATCAAATTGAATATTGCAAATGGGTTGTGGGCACAGAAGAACTTTCAATTTCTCGATTCCTATTTCGGTATTGTCAAATCCAATTACCATTCGGAGTTGAAAAATGTTGATTTTACTGATGATATCAAACGGGAAACGACAAGAAAAGAGATCAATTCATGGGTGGAGCGGAATACCAACAACAAAATAAAAAACATACTCAGTCAGGACGATCTGACTGCACTGACAAGGCTGGTACTGGTCAACGCCATTTATTTTTTCGGTGATTGGGCCTCACCTTTTAAAAATAGTTCTACAATACACGACAAGTTTTCATTGATTGACGGAACTCACACAACGGTGCCCTTTATGAATCAACATGGTCGGTATAATTATTATGAAGACTCAAAAATAAAGGCACTTGAAATTCCTTACACAGATAACAAAGCTTCAATGGTGATTTTTCTGCCAAATACAACAGACGGGATAGCAGCGCTCGCTAAAACATTTGAGTTCAACTATTATCAGAATATCCTTGAATCGTTGCAAAATACGGATGTCAGGTTATCACTTCCAAAGTTTAAAATAGACTTCAAACTCGAATTGGGCACCACCCTTTCACAAATGGGGATGTCGCTGGCTTTTTCCCCGGATAGTGCCGATTTTTCAGGGATGACCGGGAAACCAAACCTATTCATAAGCAAGGTGATACATAAGGCGTTTATCAATGTTGATGAAAAAGGTACCGAAGCGGCGGCGGCCACGGCGGTGGTTATGACGATGACCATGTCACCACGTCAACCCGAAGCAAAAATATTCGATGCGGATCATCCATTTTTGTTTCTCATTAAAGATAATACAACCGGAAGCATATTGTTCATGGGTAAGATTATGAAACCCGGTGAGTAACAAGTGGCTGTCTCAAAGGTCTGAAATTCTTTCTTCACCGCGAAGATGCAAAGGCGCAAAGAATTGAAAATCAATAATTTTGATTTTCGCATCTTTACGCCTTTGCGGTGAAAATTGGCCTTTGAGACAACCTGTTGTTCTCTACCGGAACGATTTATTCCTTGACCGGGTTCTCTGATTTACGCTTCAAATAATCATTGAAAGATTTCTCTCCCTCTTCATTCCAATACTGATCATAATGGCTCCAATTTGAACCATGGGTGTAATCCTTACAATAATTACCACCACTCATGTGCGACCTGTGTTTCCAGGGTCCAAAATTGTGTCGTCCCCGACCGTGAGAACCCCCATGATGTAAGCTCCCGAACAGCAGTCTGCCAAGGATAGCCAGACCGACAGCTTGCCAGTAAGAAATTACACCAAGGTGGAAAATGACTGGCATCAGCCAATTCCAGAGCCACATCACCACCGCACCGAAAAGGAATGCAAACGCGGCAGCTCCAAGAACTCCCAGTATTATCCATCCGATGCGATGTTTCATTCCACCACAACAGTTTCTTTTTTCATATTTATTTTCATTTGTTTCCATGATTTTCATTTTTAATTGTTTAATAATTTCTTATGTAATTTTGAAAGAGCCCGGTGTTTGCGCGAAAGCAGTGTCCCCATCGGAATACCCCATTCCATTGATAATTCTTCATAGGAACGCTGCTCAAATTCAGTCGCAATGATTACCGCCTGCTCATCAGGTCGTAATTGTGCGATGGCCTGTTGCAGCATTTCCGACTCTATGTTTGCGTAATCGTTTTCTTCTGCTAATGTTTCATCTGTTACCGTATTAAGTAAATAATTCTCGTTTTTTCTGTCCGTGAAGTTTTCGATCGAAACAGTACGTTGCTTTTTCTGCTGGTAATCGATGATTTTATTTTTTACCGACCGGTAGATATACCCGGTTAGATTTCCGATCTGGGTGTCCAGATCAAGTTTGTCAATCAAACCAAGTGCAACGTCCTGTATGATGTCTTCCGGAGAAGCTTCGTAGTAGCGTTCATCGAGGTTCTTCCTGACGAAATTGACCAGTTTTTGGTACTCTTTTCGGAAGAACCGATCCAACGACTTTTTCTGAAGTTCCTTTTCCATGATGTTATAGACGGGATGGCATGGTTTTATTGCAGTGAAATCGAAAATAAAACCTGATTTGGATGGTCAATCCCACAGAAATACGCTGAGGGTATCCAACCCAACTGCGATGCAGGTATAGGTGTAACAGTTTATTGTTCCGACAGTTCTTTGACCTTAGCCAGTGCTTTGGGATAGGTGATGTTGAGCTGATCTTCCCAGTTTTCAAACTCACCGGTCATTTCAACAATCAATGTTGTGGTGCCGGCATTTGAAGTGAGCATGTAGGTTTCATCCCCGCCCGACCATTTAATGATTTTCCCACCGATATTGAACTCCATGTCGGGTGGCAATTCCTGAAAGTTCCCCGTCCAGCCTAAATGTCTGAAGGTCATGGTATCATTGGGGATGTTCCTAATAATTTCAGCAAATGCTCCATTGCCTTTTTCATCAACAAACATTATCTTGCTTCCTGTCTTCCAGTCGGTAACCGTGTGTGTTCCTTCATGGAATGCGGCTGCCCAGATCCGGTAGGTCTTTTCATCCCATAGGATATTCCAGACCTTTTCTTTTGATGCGTTGATGATGATTGAAAATCGATATGTTTTCATTGTTCTGAGATTAATGCTAAGCTGTTATATATTATGCGTCAGTTCTTTGGTTGAAGTCTTCACCGACACAATGCAAACGGCCCGGTATGAAATTATTGCCAAAGTTAATAAATCACCTAGAACATAATCGGTCCCTCATCAGGGAACTCTATGCCTGAGTGGTTATTGTTTTTCGGGTGGTGCATGTTTGAATCGCAATTATTATTAAGTTTGTAAAGGGTGTACCATTCTACCTTAAAAGAAATAACCATGAAGTTCTCTTCAGCAAAGTCCACAAAAAAAGCAGCCTGGCCCTTTATCAGGGTACTGTTAATTCTGGCAGCTATTGCTGCAGCCATCCTGGTCATCAATAAATTTGCAAATCAACCCAACGGAATAAAAAAAAGGTTTGTGCTGATCCAGTTCAACGACTCTCCTTTGTCGGACTTATCGAGGCAGGGTATAATCGACGGACTTACATCCATTGGACTTGTCAGCAAAAAAGATTATGAACTTTCCGTGTCCAATGCCCAGGGAGATATTACTACCCTAAACCTTATGCTGGATGCCGCAGTGACCGACCGCCCCGACCTTGTTTTCATTACCTCCACGCCAACCCTGCAGGCTGCCGTAAAAAAAATCAGGGATATCCCTGTCGTGTTTACAGTAGTGGCTGATCCCATTCTGGCGGGAGCCGGCGCCTCCTTTGAAAAACACCTGACCAACATGACCGGGATATCAACACTGGGCGACTATAATGGCATGGTCGGATGGGTGAAAACGATTATGCCCAAGGCCAGGGTGATCGGGACCCTGTATACACCCTCTGAAGCAAATTCGGTTAAGAATATCAACGAGTTGAAAAAATATGCAGAACATGCCGGGCTGACACTCATTGCGGTACCGGTTTTCAGCAGCCAGGAGATTACAGACGCCACCTTGTCGCTGACCTCCCGGAAACCTGATGTGATTTGCCAGGTGATTGATAATCTGACCTCTTCTTCCTCCGGCACCATCATTAAAATCGCCCGGGAACAGAAAATACCGGTTTTCGGCTTCGTAAGTGATCAGGCAAAGAAGGGAGCTGTGCTGGTTGTTTCGAGAGATTATCACCAGGCCGGCGCCGATGCAGTTAAACTTGCCAAAAAAATCCTGGATGGGGAGAGTCCTTCGAAAATTCCTTTTGAATTTGTCAGCAGAACCGAAATCCTGCTAAACCCGGAGGCAGCGGCTTTCTTTAAGATCAGCCTTCCGGCATCGTTATCCGGACGCAGTGATATCACAATCGTCAAATAGGGGTTATGGAAGAGAAGCTCAGCATCGTCCGGGAGGAGCGGCCCGACTGTACTCTTTTAAAAATCGCAGGAAGATTAGACGGTTATTGGTCAAGGCTTCTCGATGAGTACCTGGATAATTTACTGAAAACAGGAGAATACAATGTCGGCCTTGACCTCGTGGGGGTTCATTACATGAGTTCACTGGGCATCCGGATTTTGATAAAATATAAAAAACTGTACCAGCAGGTCAGCGGGGGCTTCGGCATTGTGGAGGCTTCACAAAACATTGATAACCTCCTTCAGATGGCCGGATTGTTGGCGATTTTACGCTGGCAGTCTCCACAAAAAGCTCCGCCGGCCGGGGAGTCAGAAAAAACAACAGAGGAGGCAGGCTTTATTTATAAAACCGCTACGATTCCTGTTCACCAACCTATGAATTGCCATTTCGCCGGCGATCCGCACAAAATAAGGTTAGGAGGCTATTCCGCCGATGATTGCAAAACCGTGAATTTCGGAAGAAAGCACTACGGTATCGGGCTTGGGGCCATCGGTCTGAATTTCGCTGATTGCAGCAGCCGGTTCGGCGAATTCATTGCCCTCGGTGATGCTGTTGCCTATTCGCCGGCAGGAAAATCGGCGAACCCTGACTACATGCTGAAAACAGGGACACTCATTCCGGCGGTTGAAATGCTGTACGGAATCGTATTCGACGGTGATTTTGACAAAACAGTCAGTTATACTTCCTGTACAACCGATGACACAATTAAATTCAGTCAACTGATTACGCAACTTTTCCGGATTACCGGGTATGAACAGTTTGTGATGGTCATGCTTGCCGAAACATCAGGATTGGTGGGACTTTCAATCAACAAAACTCCGTTGACCGGCCAGAGCACGCTGCAAAACCCGTTTGCTTTTCCGGAAGTAAAGAACAGCATCAATTTCACAACCGAACCCGAATATAAAAAAACGATGACCATCTCAGCAGGTATTGCCACCAAAACCGGTGATGGTGCATTGTTTGAATTTACACGGCCTTTTGCGCCCGACAGCCCCATCAGGCAGCATTTTCACACGGCTGTTTTTTCCTATCATCCTTTTAAAAAGAGTAACATTAATCTGGATGAAACCATTTCCGACCTGTTTGAGCAGGATAAGATCCTTGGTGTTCTGCACCTGATCAATGATGCACGGGAGTTTATCGGAGTTGGGGAAAGTGATTTTAAAAACGGGATTTGCTGGATTGGCCGGATTCATTCATGAAAATAAAGAGAGATGTCGCTGATAATAGGAGCCATTACCATCGGATTAATTCTTGCACTTCTGTCGCTGGGAGTCTTTATTAGTTTCAGAATTTTCAATTTTGCCGATCTCACCGCCGAAGGCTCTGTTACACTGGGCGCTTCCATAGCAGCATCGATGATTGTGGCCGGCTATCCTCCCCTGCTTGCCACACTGATTGCGCTGGCAGGTGGGTTCATGGCCGGATCACTCACAGGCATCATACACACCAAATTCAAAATCAACGGATTGCTTTCAGGAATCCTGGTCATGACGGCTCTTTACTCGGTCAACCTGCATGTGATGGGGAAAAGCAATATCCCATTTATGTCGGAAACAACCCTGTTTACCTATTTTGAAAACCTGGCAACAGTTTTTTCCGGAACATCAGAGAGTGTAGGCCTGTTTGGCAGCACGATTCCGTTAAAGGATATTTTTGTCCTGGCCTGCACGTTGATCATCGTTACCATCCTGGGAGGGTTGCTGTATCTTTTTCTGAAATCCAACTTTGGAACGGCAATGCGTGCAACCGGAAACAACCAGCAGATGGTCAGGGCGCAGGGCGTAAATACCAATACCATGATGATCGTCGGGCTGGGGCTTTCAAATGCACTGATTGCCCTGTCGGGGGCTCTGCTTGCCCAGTACCAGGGGTTTGCCGATGTGCAGATGGGAATAGGCATGCTGGTGCTCGGTCTGGCAAGCGTGATCATCGGGGAGGTGCTGATTGGCGAAAAAACACTCGGCTATCTTATTACCGGAGCCATCCTCGGATCCGTGATATTCAGGTTACTGGTAGCCGTTGCCTTGAGGCTTGGCATGCCCCCCAATGATCTGAAGCTTATCACGGCACTGTTTGTATTTATAGCCCTCATCCTTCCCCGATTGTTGAAAAAAAAGAGAGGAGCTGAAAAACCATGATAGACATTCTGAACCTGAGCAAAACCTTTCATCCCGGAACGATCAACGAAGTGAACGCACTTTGTGATATCACCTTCAGGGTGGAGGAGGGTAGTTTCGTCGTTCTGGTGGGGACAAACGGATCGGGGAAATCGTCCCTGCTGAATGCCATTGCCGGGAATTTCATCGCTGACCATGGAAAAATTATCCTCGACGGAATTGACATTACCCGGATGGCCGAACATAAACGGGCAAAATACATAGGCAGGGTTTTTCAGAATCCTTTTTCAGGAACCGCCCCCGACATGAGCATCGCAGAAAATATCGCACTGGCAGCAAGGAGAGGACAACCCGGCAATTTGCGCTGGGCACTGCCCGAAACACTGCTGCGCGGGTTCAGGGAACGGGTCAAACCGCTCGGGATGGAGCTTGAAGACCGCCTCGACAGCCCCATCGGCAAGCTATCAGGCGGACAGAGACAAGCATTGACGCTGTTGATGGCCTCCTGGATCAAACCAAAATTGCTGCTGCTTGATGAACATACCGCCGCCCTCGATCCCAAAACCGCCGGCAAGGTCATCCAGCTAACCGAGGAGGTTGTCAGAAAGAATCAAATGACCACCCTGATGGTTACACACTCCATGCCGCAGGCGGTGAAAATGGGCGACAGAATTCTCATGCTTCATAAAGGAAAAATTGTCAACGACATGAATGGGCAGGAGAAACAGCGGCTGAAGATCGGTGATTTGATGACCCTGTTCGATGAAATCCGCAAAAAGGACCAGATTGACCAAACGGTTGCCGATATGATCGATCAAATGTATGTGTGATTCAACCACCATTTTCAGGGTGAATGGAATACTTCTGATCCATCATCTGATGAAACTATTTTCAAAAAACAGATTTGATCAGCTTGAGGTTTGAAACATATCTGTTTTCTCCATAAATCCGGTAGCGTTGTTTTTCAAGTCAATACAGCCTAACATCTCCGAAATATCCAATTTGCTAAAGTAGTTGATGTTGATTTTTATGTGGTGCGTGCATGAATCGCAATTATTATTTAAGTTTGTTGTAGCAATAGCCTCTTTATAAAACAGATTTTAAATTCTAAAATTGATTGATCACCTTTATACCAGTAATGAGAATGAAACATAATCCCATCAAAAGTAATCGATTAAATACAATTGAACAGGCATAACGTTAAAAGGATGAAATACAATATTCCCGAAGTGCTTCATCATCACTCAATGCGTTTGCAAGGATATGATTATTCAGGCGAGGGATTATATTTTATTACAATTTGCACCAAAAACCGGCAGCATTCATTCGGAAAGATTTCTGAAGGGGAAATGATCCTTGATGAAATCGGCAATACTGCTGAAATGATGTTAGAGGAAATATCCAAACATTTTGGCCATGCAATGGTTGCTGAACATGTGGTTATGCCAAACCATGTTCATTTAATATTGGTGTTAAATGATATACGCAAATCCGTCGGTGATGGCGAAATAATGGTTGACGGGATAATGCTTGATGTGGGGCCATGCCATGGCATGGCCCTACGGGCAACGGATGATGGGACCGTAGGGACACGCCATGGCGTGTCC
>CAIYES010000218.1 GCA_903925275.1 uncultured Bacteroidales bacterium | reverse complement strand
AGATAGCCTTGGATCTCAATACAACTATCAATTAGTATCTTGCGAATATTAAGGGGTTTAAAACCAAAAGTAAAGAATTAATTTAAGTAAAGAATTGATTATTAATATTTTTGCCCGAAAACTGTTTTAACATGTGATTTTATTTTGGGCTGATATTAGGTAGGATTGGCGAAGTTTGAGAATATTTTTGCGAAGTTTTGAAGATGATCTCCGAAGATTGCAGAAATATAGCAACCTGTCTTTAGAAAAACCGTATTACACATTTAATAGCATACACCATTTTTATATTATCCACATTCAGCTTGATCTTAGCGTGGTTGGTGCTCTCAGCCCATATAACCATCTGATCATTCTCATCCACACGAAGGTACTTTACCATTCGGTGCTCCTCAGTGATTACCATATATGGAACAGCAGGATCAAACTCGTCGCGCGTTTTCACCTCCTTTATTGCGATTAAGTCGCCTGGCTCAATCACCCCCTTCATACTGCTGCCATACACAGGTAAAACCGCCACACAATCGGTCAGTTGCGGTAAATCTATAAAAGAGGTTGGCTTTGCCTGGCTTAGAAACGAAAAAATATCGCCGGCACTCGTTGGAAGCATCTCATAATAAGGAATTCCATTACCAGGGTTCATGGTATTCTTATCACCATCTAAATAAGATATCGTATTTACATAAGATTGGGTCTTTTCAACCAATGGAATCCCTATATGTTCAGAATGGACTCCCCTATGGACTCCCCCCTTATTGCCCAATGGACTCCCCCCTCCTTGATCCGAATTTCCACCCAAAATAAAAGAATAATCAATACAATAAATACTTGTAATTTTTTGAAGCAGGTCCAAAGATGGCAGTACTAAGCCTTTTTCTATTTGAGAAAGAGCCTGTTGGGAGATATTTAAATTCTTCGCAAAAACTATTTGACTACAATTATTGTCCTTTCTAATTGACAAAATTTTATTTCCTATAGCTTGTTTATCAATCATTTAAAAAATATTTGTAATAAACAACAATTAATACTTGTTTTTACAAGTTTTGATTGTATATTTGTAGCCGTAAAAGTGCAAATATACAGTACTAAAAACAAAAAGTCAAATAAACCATTATGGGACGTCCCAAATTAGGCGCAGAATATAAGAAAATATCAGACTATATCTATGATTATCCCGAAAATCGTGAGATCGGATCAAGGCTATTTAATGGTGATATCGGATTCATTGCACAACAAGTTGGATGTTCAGCATTTTATGTCCGCCAGGTTCTTAACACCGGAGTCCGAAACAACGAAAAAATCAAAACCATCGCCCGTAATCTGATCGCGTTGCGGGATGAAATATCCAATTCTTAACCCTTAAACCCTTATACCTTATGGAAAAACCAATTGTTATCAATCTGAAACGCCTAACGGATCACATCATCATCATTGGCGGGGACATTTCAAAGGAAGATCTGAATCGTAAGATTACAGACCTTCTATTAAAGGCAATATCAAATGCAGCCTACGTATTGAACAATCAAGAAGAGATTGAAGACCCATTGAAAATAACCACTTCCATTACGTTAAAAACCCCAAAATTCAGCGACTCAGTTGAGGTTGTCACCGATCCAGATACCGGGGAGCGTTACGGGCGTATTCCCTTCGAATACACGAATAAATTCCAGATTATGAAAGTCACAAAACTCCTGGAGGATCTTGGGGATGGTACCTATTCTATAACCATCGTGCCGAAACAAAAAGAAGTTGGCAAAACAGATTCCTGATCCTACATATTCAAATTCCATCAATTTATGAATGACTTGAATATTATGTTTCGCTGCAAAGGCAACCACATCACGGTACATTTTAACATGCACATCCCTATCGGGAGTACGATACAGGTAGTTAGTAATCGCTTCAATAATCATACGCTTTCATTTTAAAGGTTTGGCGACCCAAATGTAAGCAACTCCCGGGGAAAAGCAAGATGCGCTGATCGGATCAGCCTCCGGGAACAAAAAAAAACAATCAATTATGCGGTACGATTCACTTATTGGTTGGGTGCTCACAAAAGAGGAATACATCAGGGCTGGTTTTACTGAGCGTCAATTTGAAAGAGGCAGAAATAATGGGAATATCCAAACTGTCACCCGTGCCTGTAAAAATGTCAAAGCCGAAATCATCTTCCGGGAGCTTCCGGAACGCATTAAATCGGTGTTGATGCAGAAGTTCATCAACCTGGGCGATGATCATCAGCAATACATGGCCGAGAGTTCGGCTGCAGGAATGGAAATGACCGAAACTGCCATCGCGGTTACCGCCCAGAGTATCGATATAAACGTGGCGTTTATTGTGAACGAACTTAGCGCCTACGTCGAAAAGAACTATCACCAGTACCTTTCTCACTACATTGAAAACGAGATGCTCGTTGGTAAAAGCATCACCGGTTATGCAAAGATCTGCGCCCTGGCCACCTGGCTTCACGGCATGGTGATGAAAATCATGAAAAACCATCCCGAACAACGCGATCAGAACCGGATGCTGCGATCGCTCCGTGCAAATGTGCTGAGCGTGATCGAGACAATCAACTTTGGGGTGAAGGTGCCTACCAACGATATCCGTTTTGCACAATGGCTGGAGAACCTGGTATCGGAAATGAACCAGGGAAAGCCGGTTACCGAAGTGATCAAACTCAAGCGCGAAGGCAACACGAATACCCTGAGACTGACTTCTCACCAGGCGAATTGGATCGAGAGTTTATATGTGCTCGGAAACGGAATGAGTATCCAGGAGATTTATGATCGCATGGTCGAGGTTGGACGCTTTAAGAACTGGTGGAGAAATAAGGAGACCGGTGACTATGAGCCGGTCGTTTACGGAACCGTTTATTATTGGATAAAACAGAACTACAACCAGCTTCAGTTTGCCCGTACCGATGCGATAAATTACCGCAACCGGTTCGTTGCCCAGGTAACCAGGGAATACCCGACCAAACGCAACGAGTGCTGGGGAATTGACGGCACGGCGCATAACGAAAATGTATTCTACAAAGGCCAGGTAAAACAATATCTGTATGCCACAAAAATCTATGATTACGCATCATGCTTCCTTATTCATAATGAGATCACCATCGGAATGGACGAATCAGCCTTCAGGGTGATTGAGGCACTGAAAGGAGCCATTAAAGCAGCCGGGTACCTGCCCGCGTACCTGCAGTGCGACCGGGGTCCAGCATATACCGGGTTAAAAGCTTTCTGCGATGAGGTTGGCATTATCATTTTCCCTGCCGGTACCGGACGCGCACGAGCAAAGGTGATCGAGGCATTGATCGGCCAGTTTGATGGGGGAGTAAAGTTCGAAAAGGGTTGGAGCGGGATGAACCGGACAGCCCAGGGACCCAACGCGCACCCAAGCGACGAATATTTCAAGAAGGGAAAGTCCTTGGCCCGCAGTCTGGAGATGGCTTCGCGCGACCTTCGCACACGACTCACAGATCAGTGGAATAACCACATCATTAAGACCCGGGGTGGCGAAAAGTTAGACAAAACCCCTGCCGAACTATGGAATACCCTGGAGAGTGAAACATGCCCGATACCTTATACGGAATTATCAATGCTGGCTGGTACAAAACACACGGTTAAGCTGAACATCGACGGACTTGAGGTACAAAATGACGGAATGAAATATTTGTATTTCCTTCAGATAGATACCGAAGCGCAACGGATCAAGGCCGATCAGATACTGGCATCTATATCATTATATAAAAAGGAGGCAAGCCAGTGCGATCTTTATATTCTTAACTACGGACAACCGGTACCGGTATTTTATCAGAAACGCTACGTTGGTACCTGGACATTGAAAAGCAAAGTTCCTTACCTGGCCGGTCATCATCACGACACTGAAAATCTTAAAAAATACACTGACCTGCAGAAAAAACAGGAAGCCAGCGCAAAGAGTTTCTGCAAATCCGGTCCTGATAAAATTAAGAACAGCCCGGATGCCGAACTTCTTGAGCAAATGGGATCGACGGCCTACATTGGCCGCACACGCGTAACCGGCAAATACGACAAAGCCGAATTCAATGCATCAGAGATGATGGAAAAAGCCGGGATCGACACCCCCGATCCGGTCAATACATTAAAAAACGAACTCGAAACCGGTGCGATGCCGCAGTTTAAAAGACTGGTGGATCCAGATACCGGCGAGGAATATATAATCCCAATTAACAACCTATAACTTATGGAAAAGCAAATCACAACCGTTCAATCGCAGTTCAGGGATAAACTGAACTCGCTCAAGGCCAACAAAGGCTTGAAAAACAACGAAATCGCCAATATCACCGGTCGGTCGGAGTCGGTAATTTCTGAGATCATCAACGAGAAGCGACAGTTTGACGACAAGCTGGTCTATTCGATGATGTCCAAGCTGGCTGACTACTTCCAGGAAGGCGATCTGGTTACCACTCTTCGCCAGTATGTAAAAATGTATAACATCGCAGAGAGCTGTAAAAAAGCCTCTGATATGCGGCTCGTGGTGGGCAATACCGGAATCGGCAAGAGCGTGGTGTTCAAAAAATACGCTTCAGAAACTCCTGATGTGTATTATCTCAAGGTTGACCGGCCTTATTCATGGAATAAATTCCTGCTGGAGGTAAATCGGGTAATGGGTATTGACATTCAAAAGAAGACCACAACCGCGCTACTCGACAACATTATCCGCAAGGTGGAGATTAGCAGCGGCAATTCACCGGTTTTGATCATCGACGAAGCTGAAGTGCTACGCAACCCGGTTTACAAGCAGATTAAGAACCTTCATACCGCAACCGAAGGCCTGATGGGGATCATCATTGTCGGAATCACCGAAGTAAAGTCACGTATTGCAAAACTGGCCTGGCTTGATCCCTATACCTGGAAACCTAACAGGGAGGATTCAAATATGTATACCACGTTCGCACGCCGCCTCAAGGTGCTGCGCATAGACAATATCGCAAGCGAGGATATCGCTGAATTCTGCCACATGAAAGGCGTAACAAACGAAGAGGTGATCACCATGGCCTCCGACAAATGGTGGAACTACGCCGAGGCTGACCGCGCTTTCAGCCGGGCCAAGGCTATGGGCATCGAACTGGACAAAATCACTGTTGAAGAGTTTAACCTGCTTTAATATGCAACGTACATTGGATCAGAATACCAAGCTTCATGCATTGATCGGACAGCTTCGTCTGGATGCCGATATGAAGGCTGATCTGGTCAGTCAGTTCTCTGCAGGCCGGTGTACAAGCAGCCGCGATCTTACCGTAATGGAATGTGCCGGGCTGATCAGTTATCTGGAAGGAATCATCTCTTCACCGGAGAAACAAAAGGAGTCGGTCAGAAAGAAAATGGTATGGAGGCTCTATTTTATGCTTCGCGATCGTGGGTATTTTCCTCATCAGGACGCGATGGAAGCTATGGAATCGCTCGACCGGATGACCACCAAGGTTTGGCATAAAAGTGCAACCACTATGACCAGCAAAGAGCTGAGCACTTATATTGGAATTGTACGAAACTGGAAATACAAAAAAGCATGCCAAGAATATTAGATCCCCGCATCATCGAAGGACGGAAAAACCGTAATCAGAAGATCCGCAAGATGTTTAACGCCATGGCCGACGATCACCGTACCACGGAATACATACTTGAGTGCATCGTGCGTGAATTCGGACTATCGGAAGCTACTATTATCATGATCATTAAAGAACAAGGACCCTATGCCAAACAATAAACAAACCCGCGAGCCTGTAAAAGTGATCCGCCAGTACAATGATATGTGCCGTAATTGCCTGGGTACAGGAAAGCGTGATGGTGAAAAATGCAGTATATGTGAAGGCCACGGAGTGGTTCATATTGTCAAAGAAATATTCATTTATATAGAACCAATAAACCAATAACCTATGACACGAATTTATTATCCCAAAACCAACACCTTCGTGGTTTTACACGAGGGTAGGATGTTTGGCGCACGCGGCGCCATTGCAGAACGCATCTTAAAAAGGTGCATTGATCTTGACGAGCCTGTGATAATCGGCTCTCAACCGGTGGCAACCCGGAAACCTGACCGCACCAATGTATTCAGTAAAGACTAAACGCCATGGAAACCAAAACCACTTATGATGCCATCCGCAGGCTTCAGCAGGAAGTTGACAGGATCGATCGGCAAATTATTGCAAAGAAACAACGACTGATCATCAGTCGGATACAGGGACCGATGTCCCGGCTTATCGAATGGGAGATTCAGCAGTTGAATGATAAGCGCGATGCGATCAGCCGCAATATATTGCAATTGAAAATAATCGAATCATCACTCATTTAAACCTAAGAAAATGTCAAAAACAAGAGAAAAGAAAGTTGTGATTACCGGGGTGTCGCGCGAAATGGCAGAGGCTTCATTTGCCGTTTTCGCCGATGCTGATGCCAGGCAGCAGCGCATCACAGCGAAAATGGATCAGGAGATCACCAGGATCCGGGAAAAGTACCAGGATGAGGTGACCAAGCTGCAGGAGAAAAAAGATGAGGCTTTTGAAGCCATGCAGACCTTCGCCATGGAGAACCGCGAACTGTTTTCAAAGAAAAAGAGCATAGAAATGCTCCATGGCGTATTTGGTTTCCGCACCGGCACACCCAAGCTAAAAACCCGCAAAGGGTTCACCTGGAATGCAGTTACAAACCTGCTCAAGGAATTCCTCCCCACCTACGTGCGCGTAAGCGAGGAGCCTGCAAAAGACAAGCTGCTTAGTGATCGCGAAATCCCTGAAGTGGCCGATTTGTTCCCCAAGGTGGGTATACTTGTCGACCAGGATGAGGTGTTTTATGTTGAACCGAAAAAAGAGGAGGTAACTACCGCTTAGTGATGAAAATTAGCGCTGAGGAGCAGCGGAAGCTCGCCGGTACAAAGGTTTTGTAAAATGTACCTGTCATCAACCGGAGGTCGCAGGTTCGAATCCTGTCAGCGCAACAAAAAAGTAATACCTACTATCATGAAAAAGATAAAATATAAATTATCCAAATCAGAAGTCATGGCACTTGTCATGGCCATCAAAGTAGCCTGCGTGAATGGCTCCAGCCAGGGGCTGACAAATATGGCAGCGCAAGTTTTATTAGAAAAGCTTTACCTGAGATTATTGGGACGGATGTCGCTTTTGAATGAACAGAAAAACAGTGTTTCATTTTCCGTGCCCGAACTATGGGCGCTATCAGTGAGGTCGCATACGGTGTTACACTTGTTCGGACTGTATGAACGGGTATTGCTTGACAAGATTATCAATGAAGTACGACGCCTGACAGCCTAAGATATGAAAGGGAGTATTATGAATCCATATATCGCACCGGGCATTTTAATTGTTACAAAAGCGCTTCCCGAAATTGCCCGCATTTTATTGCATGAACTTGATACCAACCTTGATACCATGTATGCGAAAACACGCAAGCGGGAAGTAGTTTCCAAACGGCAGGCCATGATATACCTGTTGAACTGGTATGGGTTTGGATTTAGTGAGTTAGGCCGTTTTTTTTTGCATAACCACGCTACGATGATTCATTCGGTCAGAACAGTTGAAAACGACATGCTGACCAACAACCAGTTGAAAGATTTTATCCGCAGGATGCAACTTACGAAACTTAAAAAGAATTAGCATTATGGATAAATATCTGTTTACATCCCTGAGCAACCGGCGCAGAATCTTATTCGGATATGAGAATGGTTATTTAAGGGAGTTGAGTATTGAAGGGGATATTAGCATGGCAGAGATAGACTTTTTGAAAAACGAAATTCCCTGGTTTGAAATCGGACTTGACCGGTTCCAAAGTATCACACGCGGTAAGGTATCCCGGATAGAACTGGACCTTTCGTTTGACTCATTCTGGAATACCTACGCATATAAGGTCGGCAATAAATTAAGGACAGAAAAGCTTTGGGACAAGCTTTCTGACATTGAAAAAGCCCGGGTATTGAAATCAATTAAGGTTTATGACCAATTCCTGGAGTTTAAAAAAAACCAGGAAAAGGCCTACCCGGAAACCTATCTCAGCCAACGCAGATTTGAGAACAACTACAAGTTCTAAGATGTATATTGTTTACCGGATACGTATTTATAACAACATTACCAAGTTAACAGAAAGCACGATCATCACAACCCAGGTATTCGGATTCCTGCACCAGGTGGAACAATATCGCGGCGATTTTGAGACCTACAAACGATTACACGGGAACAATGAATTGTATGTATATTTTACCATTGAATGCCATAAAACACCTTAATTCCATAAATATGAAATGCACCATAACCATTGAAACGTCAGACTTTTCTGACCTGAAGGCATTGATCGGCATAATGCTGCCAGTTCCTTCAATGACCGGGTTAACGGCAATGCCCGCAGAACCGGACACACCAGGCACAGCGGCCGCATCGCAAACCGTAAAGGTTACCCTACGGGACCCGGATACCGGTGAGAGACATGTGATCACGCGCAAGCAGGAAGATACCACATCACCTGCATCCTACATCATGCTCACCCCCATGGGGCCGATGCCGGCTGTGAAAGCGCCTGCAGCTCATGAGCCTGATCCGGCAAAAAAGGAACTGGCTCCGACGCCGACAGAAGAAAAAATACAACCCGTTGCACCAGGCTCACAGTTATGCGAACAGTGCCACATGACATTTATTCCCAAACGGAAAAATTCCAGGTACTGCAGCGATAAATGCTCGCAAAAAGCCTACACGGCAACTTACAAGAGTAAGAAAACCGGGAATGTCCCCGTGATGGCCCAGACATCACACAAACCACGTATGAGCAAAGAAGAGCAGGATTTGAAACTGAAAGAATTGCGGGAAAAATACCCGGTTAACAATAACCCCCCCAAGGTCTTACGTGATTTTGTATAAAAGATAACAACATATGGACAATATAAGCAACCTGACCCGAATTTCCCTGTTATTCGCAGTTGTTAACTGGGGCATATTCTTTGCCTTTATCAAATCAGGTATTAATCCAATTGCCCTTTTACAGGGATTATCCTGGAGTATAATATTTGTATTGCATTTTTTAAGAAAACAAAAATCACAACCATGAACACAATAATCAATTTTAAAAAAGCCCAGCGCCTGGCGCTGCTGAAAGAATTGTACAACGCCTGTGAAGCTTCGCCAAGCGTTCGCATGGATGCACTGAAAGTGAATGAAATTAACCTGAAACTGAAATTTGAGGACTTCCAACCGGCTTATTATTACCTGGCCGACGAGGGATTTACCGGATACAACGGCTCCGGTTTCAATGTGAATATCACCCACAAGGGTATCAAGGCTGTGGAAACAGCTCTCGGTACCCCGCACCAGGCTACCGGCGATTTTGTGGCTGCCAATGATGTTGATCTGCTGCTAAGGCAGGGATTTCAGATTTATGAATAATCTAAATTATATGAGCTATATGAAAACCAAACACATCAGGATCATGCCAGATCCTACAAAAAAAGAAATTGAAGAAGCATTTGAGAGGATTGAAAAAATGGATCAGTTCACTATGTGCCGAATATGGCGATTTGCCCCTGAAAGCAGTTGGATTTATCTAAGAAGTGATTTACCAACCGGCAGCGCATTTGTAGAGAGATTGTTTAAACATTTTGGAGGTTTTACTCCCGAAATCAGCAAAGAGTTAGGATGGGAATAAAGTGTAAATTAAACAAACAAAAATCACAACCATAAACACACTAATTAATATCTGTTATGGCACACAATATAATTATAACAATAGAAATAGAATATATTACCAAGGGAAGTGGAATAGCCCTGGAGGTAACCGATGTAAAGGAAACCATTTACATTGATTCTAAGAATGTTTATTCCTCAATTACAAATGAACTTATCTATCGCAAAGAAAAAACACCATTGCGTGAATTTGAGAAGTGGTTATTTGGACATGATGAGTCTAAATGCAGTAACAAGGGTTTCTCCATGTCAAAAGCCGAACGCCTTAAGATGGATCAATCCATATTAAGGGCGGGAGCCAGGCTGAAGGACGAATACCTGCTGAAAATGTATGGAACGACCGATATTACGATGTTAAAACCGGAGGATTTTACCGACGAAATGCCTTCTTACGAGCAAGCATAACAATGTACTCAATGTATTTTTCGATATCCTTGGTAGGGTCGTCATTAAAGCTTCTGGCAAGGAATTCTTCTATGTTTCCCAGCGGTTCCGCTTCAGCAGTAGTAAGCCTGCTTCTGATTTCGTTGGCGATCTTTGGAATTACCAATTCCGCCCGGCCGATGCGCACAACCCGCTCCAGCTTTTTAATTTCTTCTGAATTCATTTTATTATATTTTAAAGATTTGGCCACGCTAAGTTAATACCGAAAATTCCATATTTTTACACCAACCAATCAGTTATTCACCTAAAACCTAAAATTATGATTTGGCTGTTATTAGTGATCCTGCTCATCGTGGCCATCGTGGCCATTAGCAGAAGCGGAAAAAAGAACAAAGTCGAAATTGAGAAACTGAACTCCGAGATCAAAAAGAACTCAGAGCCGCCACCACCCTCCAGCGTTTCTGATGAACTGCTGAAATTAAAAAAACTGCTCGACGATGGCATTATTAACCAGGTTGAGTTTGATGCACAGAAAAAGAAACTGCTGAACCTTTAATTATTGGCCAAATGAAAAAATATCTGCCTTTAATTATTGGTGTTACTGCTGTTGCGTTGATTATTACAGTGTACTTTCTTCCTCCCACCCAGGAAAAGATTAATTCCTGGCTACTAACAAGAAAGCCATGGATGCTAACCTATAAGAGCGCAAAACATCACGGCTCAAAATATGACACATCATACTTCTTTGCGAAACCTGACTCTGCAATGGTGTTAGAATTCGATAAAAATGGCTTTGTCTTATTCCTTGAACGAAACCGAATGGATTCTGTCGCTTTCTTTTGGAAAATGGAAAAGGATGAACTAAAACTGGTTCGCATCGATAGTTCAATAACATACACCTTCGATGTTGGCCTGAATAAACTTACTCTTTTTTATTTTGGTTACTTAAATACCATGGGTCCTGATCGCGATATGTTGTATTATTCTTTTGACCATGGCAATGGAAATTATAAAAAAGAAACCACCAAGATGATCGACCGGCACGATTAATTTCATTAACAGCACCCTGTTAATATTTTTTCATCGCTCTTTGACATTTTAACATTTTCTGTATTATCTTTGCCCCGCAACACGTTTCACAATGGGGTCAAATATCCAAAACAGAGATAAACAGATAAAAGCCGGCATACGGGTGAGAGTCCCGAGCTCTCTTCATGGCCCCGCCTTGGAGACGTGTTGCAGTGACCGGCTTTTTTTATTTATTCAAAATCACTTTTACCATGCAACACGTAAAAGAGCAAACTGGCAACTCACTGCCAATGGAGTTCAGGTTTAACTCCGCAGAAAGACCCATCCGGGTCGAATTATTTCATGAAATACCTTGGTTCATTGTCAAAGATGTTTGTGCAGCTCTTTGCATTGCAAATTACCGGGATGCAATCAGCAAACTTGATGATGATGAAAAGCTGGTGTCGGAAATTCCGACATCAGGTCAACGCAGAAAAATGCTATTCGTAAACGAATCCGGCATCTATTCCTTGATTTTCCGCAGCAACAAACCCGAAGCCCGCATGTTTCGCAAATGGGTAACCAACGAGGTATTGCCGCAAATCAGGAAGAACGGCCATTACAGCCCCTCAGGCAGCCCCTCCGGAGAGGGTGCAGCACAACCCGAAATCAACGACGTTATACTCAGGGCTTGCGACATTGCCGGGTCACAGCGGCAATTGGCCAGGTTCCTCGATGTGTCGGAGAGTGTGTTGTGCGACATACGCAACCGGCCATGGAAGATCAGCACAGGCCTTACCCGCCGGGTGGAAGCCGGCTGCCGCGACATCGTAAGGCTTGGCGAAGTACCGCAGAATGCCCTGCGAAGCCTTAACAGCAAGGATTTGGGACGAATGTGGTTTGATATTGCCATGATCGAAAGCTACGAAGTTCGCAAACGGATCAGCCTGCGCATGAAGCGCATCCTTGCGCGCGAAGATGATTCATCAGGGATTCCGGCGCTCCGGGAGAAAGGAGGTCGCCATGCCGTATAAATTCGACACCACGCCGGTGCACAACCTGCTCAACAACGCTTTCACCCCGATGGAAGCTTCAGATATTCTCGACCGGATCATACTCGGCTACATGTTTGCCCTGCTCAGGGACAGCGCCAGCGAAATCGCGCGCGAAGCAGTGCTGGAGGAACTTAACCTGCTGGTGGAGCTGAGGGACCGAACGAGGGAATGTGTGATTAATTGACGTTAACCGCCAATTAATTGGCGTTTTGTGCAAGTAAGAGCCTCCAGGATTGGGGGCTTTTTTATTGCGTTTCTGTTGCGTATCAGTTGTGATTCTGTCGTGATTTTGTCGGTTTTTTGTAGCGTTTTTGTTTTTTTGCAGTATATTTGTTGCAAATTTGCGTGTCATAATTGCATGCATTTTTGCACAATATCATCTGACATTGGTCGTTAAATAGCTGAATGTTAATAATAACAAGGGTTGTATAAAAAATAAGGCTATGACAATTTACGTCAAATCATTTCTTTATGGTTTCCTGTATGTTTTCGGGTTGGCCAGAACTCCGTTCCCATCTGACATTTATAAATTCACAAATCGTGATGATGTAAGCGCACTTTCAAAAGATTGGGAAAATGTCGGTATTGAAGTTATGAAAGCCTATGAATCATCTGAGAAACCAGCCGACTCCAACTAAGCAGGGTCAACCTCGTAATGTTTCTTTAACGCATACGCAAGTCTATCAGGGACAACTTCCACCTCCTGATATGCTTCAACATTTTAATGATATTGATCCCTCCTTCGCCAACAGGATCGTATCCATGGCCGAACAGGAGCAGAAACATAGGCATCTGACCGAAACACGTGTAACCAGGGGTATTACAAAAATGTCGTTGCTGGGAATTATTTTCGCATTTTTGTCTGTATTGATCATGTCTGGCTTGGTGTTTTATTCACTTTGGCTGGGATTTTCCCAGACTGCCAGCGCCATTGCCGTTGGAGCCATTGCAGCTGTTGCATCTGTGTTTATCTTTTTCAAACGCAGGATTCGGCAAGAACAAAAAGGATCATAAATTAACCTGGTCATTTGTTCAAAATTTTATCCAACCCTTCTTCAATTTCTTTCTGAATTTTCTCATCCAACTTCTGGCTGTGGCCGATAAACTGACGTTTCGGGATCTTGGTCGATCTTCCCCGGCCTGCAGTACTGGTACCTTCGTTGTGGGCTGCAGCATAGGGTTTGTCGGAGGAGATCACAACCCTGCCTGTTTCAGTTTTATAGGTAATTGATTCCTTCAGCTCGCCGGAATCATGCAGGATTTTGTTGATACGTCTTACTCCCCTGGTACGTGGATTTACCCTGCGTTTAACCTCCTGCCATGGCTGGTTTGTGGCATCGGTAAAACCCTCATTTTCAAAGTTCTCTTTGAAGTGATTCACAGCCTCAGTACCGACGAAATCGGGCAGATTGACGTCTACAAAAGTCTGTATTTCCGTGGCCTGTGATCGGAGCATGTTTGCAAGTTCATCGGGTGTCATAGGCGGTTATTGTTTTGCGAACCTTACGAAGATTGCCGCGAAGGAAAAATATATAGATAAAAGTGTTGAAAATGACAAAATTCGTTGTATCTTTGCATTACATAAAAGAGTGATTGAAGATTCTGTGTTGGATTGCATATCCTTCGTCGTAGGCTTTAATCACTCTTTTATCTTTTCTACAATTGAGTAAAAGGAAATCTTCTGATTGTGTTTCGTCTCTTTCAAAACAATAAACATCTCGACCTCCCCCCTGACTTGTAAATAATGAAAAACATTATCCAGATTTCCTGTAATATCTGCCTCTGACCTAATGTAGGTT
>CAIYES010000217.1 GCA_903925275.1 uncultured Bacteroidales bacterium | reverse complement strand
GTGAACAGAATTTAACAGATATTGGATTCAAATTAATTTCAAGCATTCCAAATCCATTCAAAGAGACTTCAGAGCTATACTTTTTTATTCCTGGATCTGAAGATATTAAAATCTCAGTAAGAAATATCTTTGGACAGGAAATTATGCAAATGAAACGTTATTATCAGGATAAGGGAGAATATCATTTAACTTTGGATTTAAAAGGTAGGCCTGATGGGATTTATTTCATAATCCTCTTCGCTGATCAGAAGGAAGTTGATAAAATCAAAATTATCAAAACGAAATAATTATTAATTTTAATCCGGAAGTCTTTTGCCAGGCTTCCGGATTTTGTCTTTGATTAAAATGAGAACTTACATTAAAAAAGTATTCCTGACGGTATTGATGCTGTTTCAACTCCTGTCCAATGGGTTGCATGCACAATTTTGTCAGCGAGTATTTACACGAGGTGCAGACACTGCTGAGATTTATCTCAGCAGTCAATGGTATGCTGATGAAAATTATATTACCTGGAATGCCATTTTTCATTCTAATAATAATGGCCAATCATTGTCAGTAAACAGAAAAATAAATTGGATGATTGAGGGAGGTAATATATACGGTGATTCCACTCCAGGAGTTTTATATCAAATACCATTTCGATGTGCTGATTCATTTGCTGTCAGTCATGACTATGGAAAAACCTTTGAACCGAAATATTTTAGTGGTTTTTCCAGAGAGGCGGCTGGCTGCATGGAAGGTGAGTTATATATCTCAGGTTACGGTCTTTTCAGGGGAACCGATTTCGGAAATATATTCACCATGCAATCCAATGATAACACGTATTATCTGCAAGATGTTGGAGTAAATCCTGGAGAGCTTTTTATGATTAAAGGCGTTATAGGATTAAACCCAATGACATTGGGATATAGTAATGATTACGGACAAACATTCATTAACAGGGAGATATTATTACCTGGCATGCCCTCCATACTTAATGATATTTCTGTTCACCGGGGAACACTTCCAGGTGAACTATATATTGTTGCATGGAATTGGGTAGATACTATTGCATTATTTCATTCATTTGATTATGGGCAAACAGTCACTCTACAAAGCTTTATGCTGCAGACAACAGATGAAGTTTTATATACACCAGGAAGGGCTCCAGGCGCATTTTATTATGCTAGACGTGAAATTTGTGGTACACCGCCATTTCTTCATTCTTGTCTTTGGATATATTTTAGCCGTGATTACGGGGTTACCTTTACAACATATTTTCACGACCTTGACAGTGTGTATACCGGCATTAACTATAGTGAAATTCAGCCACAACTGAACGTTTTTCCAAATCCTCCTGATGACCATTTGAATTTCAAGTTTTATGAAGAAATGTCAAATTGCGATATCAACATCTCACTTTTTGACCTCACAGGCAAACAGGTGGCTTACTGCATTTTGAGAAAAGGGAAACGGGAAATCTGTATGGACGTTAGAAATTTACCTGTCGGATTATACTATTATCGATTATTCTTTACTAAATCTGCTCAATCCAATTTAAAACAACAAGGCTTATCCATATATAATTATTATGGAAAGGTTCAAATATTCAGATAAAGGTAAATGGATCAAAAAACCTTGTCAGGAGCTGAATTTTAATACTTTCTCAATCCTTTACACACCTCACCGGCAGGGCGTTGGAGCGGGCGGAGGTGTAGTCGGAGACGCTGTTTCGTAGTAGAATGATGAACCTCGTTCAAAATCAATCCAAATCTCAAGTTTACCAGCATTCTGGTCGAAGTTTTTATCATGGACAAACCAAGGTTTTTCAACCAGCAGGGCTTTTGCGAATAAATCTTTCTGAGTTAACATACGATACCTAT
>CAIYES010000216.1 GCA_903925275.1 uncultured Bacteroidales bacterium | reverse complement strand
TGAATATTTTGTAAATTGCCGGGTGGTTTAATCCGCCTTTGGAGAGCCTGAGCCGTATGATTGGAAACTATCAAGTACGGTTCTTAGGGGACAAGGGCGGAGTAATCCGCCTGCGTTACCCGACTTTTAAAAACCGGGATATTTCCATTATTTTGCATCCGCTCTTTTTCCGATAGAAACGTCAGGTTTGCCGTTCAGGAACCTTGGGCAAAATCAATACCGGCAAAAAAACACCATGTTTTATTTAATGATCGTTGTTTTCATTCTTGGCTATGCAGCTATTGCATTGGAGCATCCGCTCAGGGTCAACAAATCGGCTACTGCATTGCTGCTTGCTGTCACTTTATGGATATTGTTCGCTGTTGGCGGAGCCAGTTTTTTGGAAAACACCTCCGGATTTCAAGATTACATTATTAACAATGCGGACGGTAGTTTTCCCGACTGGCTCTCCAATCATGCATTGCCGGAACATTTAGGCGAAATCTCCGGGATTCTCTTTTTTCTGCTCGGAGCCATGACCATTGTTGAACTGATCGATGCCCACGAAGGTTTCCGGATTATCACCGATAAGATCAAAACAACAAATAAAGTTAAATTGCTGTGGGTAATCAGCATCATCACTTTCTTTCTTTCAGCTGTTCTGGATAACCTTACAACCGCCATCGTCATGGTGGCCTTGTTGCGTAAACTGATCAATGATAAAAAGGAACGCTGGTTCTTTGCAGGGATGGTCATTGTTGCGGCTAACAGTGGCGGGGCCTTCAGCCCCATCGGTGATGTGACCACCATCATGCTCTGGATCGGAGGACATGTAACCACGGTAAACATCATTTTAAAAACATTTCTTTCCAGTGCATTGTCGATGGTGATTCCTCTTGCGCTGATATCCCTGACCATGAAGGGCCATATTCAGAAGCCGGCACGGGTAACCGCTGATCATGCAAATACAACCACGCCGGTTGAACGAAATGTCGTTTTTTTTCTCGGGATCGGGTCGCTCTTGTCTGTTCCAATTTTTAAAATGGTTACAAATCTGCCACCCTATATGGGCATTCTGCTTGGTCTAGGCATTTTGTGGATCGTCACTGAAATCATGCATAAGTCGAAAAATGAGGCGTATCGCCCCATGGTTACTGTTGCCGGTGTTATACGCAGGATCGACACCCCGAGTGTTCTGTTCTTCCTGGGCATTTTACTGGCTGTGGCCGCACTTCAGTCGGCCGGACATCTTGATCTGCTGGCCAGCCTCCTCGACAAACATGTTGGCAACCTGTACCTTATCAATGTTTTCATTGGGTTGCTTTCATCGGTGGTCGACAATGTTCCGCTTGTCGCCGGCGCCATGGGGATGTACCATGACATCTTCCCGCCCGACCATTATTTCTGGGAAATGCTGGCATACAGTGCAGGAACGGGTGGAAGTATCCTGATCATCGGTTCAGCGGCCGGGGTGGCCGTTATGGGAATGGAAAAAATCGATTTTATCTGGTACCTGAAGAAGATTTCGCTTTGGGCGTTGATCGGATACCTGGCAGGCTCAATAACTTATTGGGCCATGAGTGTGTTGGTTTTTCATTCGTAGGATATAGGGAGTGAGATGTTGGGGGTTATCTGGAATTGTAAATAGTATTTACAGTGATAAATCCCGGGTAGGTAATTGCTGTGCCGGCAACGATTACGGTAGGTTTCAGCTTGATTTTAAAACGGGTAGGCGTATTGCCAACGCCAGCCAGGTTCATACAGAAATTGAGCATGACATCGGCCGATTTGCCTGAAAGTGCCTGTTTGATATCGACACCCAGCTGAACAGGGATTTTCAATGTGCCATTTGCCGGGATGGATACAGGCTGGTCGAGAATTCCGGAAGTCATCTCGATATCGTCGATAAAAAGTATCCATTCGAGACGATTCAGCCCGGCTTCATTGGTATTCGGGTTATGCCCTTCAAGGTCAAGTTGCAGTGAGAGAGGAAAAACCGGACTTGCCAGACCACCCATAATGCGTGCAACATCGCCGATATTTAAGTCGTTGATCGATTTGATATTTTGAAGTTGCACTCCTGCCAGGTTCACATCCCGGACATCCAGGATCCGAAATTCGCAATTAACAAGGTTTGAAGCCTGTTGCGCCTGTCGTGCAACATTGCAAGCTGTAAACGGGAGGAGCAGCAGCAAACTGAACACGAAGCGTGAATTTATCATAAAGGGATTTGTAATTGATTGAAAATTAATACTCATTCCAGCTTTTTATCTCCATTTCACCCGGTTTTATTTTACAGAAGGCCATGATAAAGGCGGCAGCCAGGTTAGGATTTGTAATTAAAGGGATATTGAAATCTACAGCCGACCGGCGGATTGAATAATCGTTGTCCAGTTCATGTTTCGAAAGGTTTTTCGGGATGTTTACAACCAGGTCGAGCTTGCGGTGCCGGATGTATTCAAGCACATTGGGATCTGCTTTTTCATCCGGCCAGTGGAGCACTGTTGAGGGAACTTCATTTGCTTTAAGAAATTTTGCAGTTCCTGGTGTTGCAAAGATGGAATAGTTGTTTTCATGCAATTGCCGGCAACATTCGAGCAACATCGTCTTTGACTTCGTAGGACCGGATGAGATCATGATATTTTTCTCCGGGATCCGGTAGCCGACAGACAGCATGGCTTTAAGAATTGCTTCATAAAAGGAATCGCCAATGCATCCGACCTCACCTGTTGAAGCCATGTCTACCCCAAGAACCGGATCGGCTTTCTGCAACCGTGAAAAGGAAAACTGGGGAGCTTTGATCCCGATGTAATCAATGTCGAACATCGACTTGTCCGGTTTTGTAAACGGGATTCCCAGCATGACCCGTGTAGCAATGTCGATGAAATTAATTTTCAACACCTTTGATACAAACGGAAAACTCCTCGAGGCGCGCAGGTTGCATTCAATCACCTTGATGTCGTTGTCCCTGGCCAGGAACTGTATGTTAAACGGACCGGAAATGTTGAGCGAACGTGAAATTTCTCTTGAGATACGTTTGATTTTCCTGATGGTCTCCACATAAATTTTCTGCGGAGGAAAGACAATGGTGGCATCACCCGAATGTACACCGGCAAATTCAACATGTTCGGAGATAGCATAGGCAACAATTTCGCCATCCTTTGCCACGGCATCCAGCTCAATTTCCTTGGCTTCCTGAATAAATTCCGAAACCACCACCGGATGTTCTTTGGAAACATTGGCAGCAAGTGTCAGAAAATACTCAAGTTCGCTTTTATTTGATACCACATTCATTGCTGCTCCTGACAGCACATACGATGGGCGGATCAGCAAGGGGAAGCCCACAAGGGCTGCAAAATCGTAAATTTCCTCAATGTTGTTCATTTCTTTCCAACGGGGCTGATCAATTTCAAGCTGATCAAGCATGGAGGAAAATTTGTGGCGGTCCTCGGCTAGGTCGATGGAAACAGGTGATGTACCCAGGATCGGAACATGCTGTTGATCCAGCCGCATGGCAAGGTTGTTGGGAATTTGTCCGCCCATCGAAACCACCACCCCTTTTGGATTTTCAAGTTCAACGATATCCATTACCCTTTCAAAGGAAAGTTCATCAAAGTAAAGCCGGTCGCACACATCATAATCCGTACTGACCGTTTCGGGATTGTAGTTGATCATTACAGAGCGGAAGCCAGCTGATTTTACAGTATTGAGGGTATTCACGCTGCACCAGTCGAATTCAACGGAACTGCCAATGCGGTATGCCCCGGAACCCAATACGATTACCGACATCCCGTCATCCGGGAAGGAGACATCATGTTCATCGCCATTGTATGTCAGATAAAGGTAATTCGTTTGTGCAGGATACTCTGCCGCAAGGGTATCAATGTTTTTAACGTATGGGATAATTCCAAGCTTTTTACGGTATTCCCGCACAAGCAGCATATCCTGCCCGATATCGCCGTTCTCCACTTTACCTGTGAGTCTGGCAAGTTGAAAATCGGAGAAACCAAGGCGTTTTGCATCGCGGAGGATTCCTGCCGGAACCGAGGTTATTCCGTTGATGCAGGTGAGCAATTGACCGGTGTTGTAAATGTTTTTTAACCGATACAGAAACCATTTATCAATGCGGGTCAGTTCCCATATCCGGTCGATCGAATAACCGGCTCCAAGCGCCTGTGCAATGACGAAGATGCGCGTGTCGGTAGGGTTTCCAAGTTCTTCCTCGATGTTGTCAATATGAAGTTCTTTGTTCCCGATAAAACCATGCATCCCCTGCCCGATCATCCGCAGTCCTTTTTGTATCGCCTCCTCAAATGTGCGCCCGATCGACATGATCTCTCCCACACTCTTCATGCTGGAGCCTATTTGTTTTGAAACTCCGGTGAATTTGCTGAGGTCCCACCGGGGAATTTTACAAACAATGTAATCAAGGGAAGGTTCAAAGCAGGCGCTGGTAACCTTGGTTACCGAATTCTTTAATTCATGCAAGCCATAGCCAAGGCCGAGTTTCGCAGCTACAAAAGCAAGCGGATACCCGGTTGCTTTGGAGGCCAGGGCCGAAGACCTCGACAACCGTGCGTTGACTTCTATGATCCGGTAATCTTCCGATTCAGGGTTAAGCGCATACTGGATGTTGCATTCACCGATAATCCCAAGGTGGCGAATGACCTTGATGGAAAGCTCGCGGAGTTTGTAATATTCAATGTTGGTAAGCGTTTGCGATGGCGCCACTACGATACTTTCACCGGTATGGATTCCCAGCGGGTCGAAATTTTCCATATTGCACACGGTGATGCAGTTATCGTATTGATCGCGCACCACTTCATATTCAATCTCCTTCCAGCCTTTCAGCGACTCCTCAACCAGAATCTGGCCGGAATAGGAAAAGGCATTTGCAGCAAGCACCTCGAGTTCAGCTTCATTTGCACAAAAGCCGCTACCTTGTCCGCCAAGTGTATAGGCAGCGCGGATGATCAACGGGTAACCGATCGCCAGCGCCGCAGCTTTGGCTGCATCAATATCAGTTACTGCTATGCTTTTGGGAGTGCCAACTTCGATATCATGAAGCATTTTTGAAAAGAGATCGCGGTCTTCGGTTTGGATTATGGTCTCTACTGGTGTTCCCAGCACGGTCACCTTGAATTTTTCCAGAACACCCGACTTAAACAAAGCCACCCCGCAGTTAAGTGCCGTTTGTCCGCCAAATGCCAGCAATATCCCGTCGGGTCGCTCTTTCTCGATTACTTTTTCAACAAACTGAGTGGTTACGGGCAGGAAATAGACAATATCTGCAACCTCCTCAGAGGTTTGAATGGTTGCAATGTTCGGATTTACCAGGATGGTGCGGATTCCCTCTTCTTTAAGCGCTTTCAATGCCTGCGAACCGGAATAATCAAATTCACCGGCCTCCCCGATCTTGAGGGCTCCGGAACCCAATACAAGTACTTTACTGACCTTGTGGATCATATGGCAATCCGGTTTTTGATTTTCTGACTATGTTTATAAAATCGTTGAATAAAAATCGGGTGTCGGTCGGACCTCCTGAAGCCTCCGGATGAAACTGGGTCGAAAAAAAAGGCAATGTTTTATGACGGAGCCCTTCGTTGGTGTTATCATTGAGGTTGGTGAACAGTGGTTCCCAATCTGCCCCAAGTGTATCAGCATCTACTGCAAACCCATGATTCTGTGAAGTTATGTAAGCCCGGTTTGTTCCCACCTTCAAAACCGGCTGGTTATATCCCCTGTGGCCATATTTCAGTTTATAGGTAGTGGCGCCTCCTGCCAGTGCAAGCAGCTGGTTTCCCAAACAAATTCCGAAAATCGGACGATCCTGCCGGATAGCCTGTTTCAAATTGTGTATGGTTGTCATGCATTGAGTCGGATCTCCGGGTCCATTGGAAATCACCAGTCCGTCGTAGTCATCATTTATAAAATCATAATCCCATGGCACCCTGATCACGGTGGCACCAAGATTGAGCAAACACCTGATAATGTTGTTTTTTACGCCGCAATCAACCAGCATGATCCTGTCTTCGCCGCCCGGATATATCTGTTTTTCCGTCCGGCTGACCATAGCGACAAGGTTCTCTTTGTTCGGATCATACCAACCGATCTCATCCGGATCGTGCTGAACTATTTTGCCCAGCATGGTGCCGCGTTCGCGCAGTACTTTGGTCAGGGCACGGGTATCGATGCCGCAGATGCCGGGCACGCCGTGTTCCTTCAACCAGTCGGAAAGGCTTTCCAGGGCATTCCAATGGCTGTATTCCGTAGAATAACTTGCCACAATCAAACCCGAAATGTGAACGCTGTCGGATTCGAAATACTTTGAAAGCTGCTCTTTTATGATCTTCCCCGGCACCCCATAATTCCCTATGAGCGGGTAGGTCAGCACCAGTATTTGACCTTTATAGGAGGGATCGGTCAGGCTTTCCGGGTAGCCGGTCATGGCGGTATTAAAAACCACTTCACCGGCCACCGCCCGTTGCGATCCAAACGACAGGCCGGTAAACCTCGTTCCGTCGTCCAATATCAGTTGCGGCATCTATAAAGTTTTAATATGCTTTTGTGTTTGCAAAAGTACGACAAACAGTGTTCAACTCGCACCCTGGATTATCAGACACTGATCAGATATGCGAATCATCGTTGGAATGACCTTCCAAGGAAACCAAGCTATGAATGAACATTAAAGCGTTAGGAGGATGAACTTCGTCTCCCAGGGTTTAAAGAAAATCCTGGCAGGTTTGTATCTCCCTGATATTCCGGATTGACGCTGCCAGATTGATTGCAAAGGTTCCTCCAGAACATTCACAACCGTTGCCGAATTCGCCCTGGTGGCCATGGCCAGCGTTGTGGATGACGAAGCAAGGTCTTCAACAGCAATAGAATCTGCCTTTCCGTTGGTTTCTCTCAGTTGGAGTATAATGCCCTTACCGTTGGCAGATGGGCGAACCGATATCAGTGCAAGGTGGTTCGTTGTGCTGACAAAAAATGATTTTGGGATCAGGAGGGTATCGGGTTTCAACGATGCAGGAAATACCCGGTATAAAAAAGGAATCCGGTTCTCCATGCCAAAACGGGTAGCCATGGCATTTGAGGGGTCAGTCAACGAGGATATCTGATAGTTCCACTTCAATTCACCCTCCTGGCTCGCTAAGAAATTGGTTGTCCAGTAATTATTCAGTACCCATGAAAAAATATAGCCTGAAGCCGGATATACCGTCCTCCCCTCACCTGCGGGAGAAGGGTCGGAGGCAGGTTTTCCGACTCTGAAATACTTACCAAGATTGATATCGCCCAGTTGTACCAGCGGGATTTCGGGAGAGACAAACACGATCTGACCGCTGTCGCTGCGCAGGGCAACAAAATTTTGAATCCCAGTCCAGTCGGAGGCCGATCCTTCAATCTGCTCCTTTCCCGCCTCCATCGTCCCTCCTGAAACCTCCACAAAATGATGACTATTGGCCAGTTTGAACGGAAAAGCAACGTATACGCCCTCCGGGTCGGTAAGCGGAAGTTTTTTCATCGAATAACAGAATTCCACCTTCTTTTCATGGCCATATAGCCTGATTTCACAACGAATCCCGGATTCATCGGCACATACCGGCATCAGTCCGGTGAGGGTAATGCTTTGCCAGATTTCCCCGTCAGAGATGTTGCTTACCCGCACATCATGCCATGTTTTTCGTGTAAATTCGTCAAGTTTATACTGTTCAAGCTGACCACGATTTTTCCCAAGTCGTTCATAAATAAATTCGCCGGTGCTATATGGTGCAGCGGGATCAATCAGATCCTTTTTCAATTCCTTGTCATAGAACCTGGCGATTTTGCCATCTTTCTGATCAATCTCAATTCTGTAAAAATTATTTTCAAGGATCCCTGAAAATGGTTTTTCTGCCCTGGCTTGTGCCGGAACTTCAGACACCAAGATACGGCAAGTCATGTAACCCAATGGTGGAACATCCTGAACATTTAGCATCCAGTAGGTTCCCTCTTCCCGCGACGAAACAGGCTGAACCATCACTTCGCGGTTATAACTGTCAATAATTTTGAATTTTTTATCCTTTGGAAGTATCTGATGATCGATGTAAACAAGGGTAGCGCCCGATCTTATCCAGTTCAGCGTATTGAATACGGTAATGGATGGCACTCCCGGTTTTGGAAGAAAAGGCTGTACCTGTCCCATCACCTCTTCGCGAAGGATACGGTTTTTCTTCACGGCGCTCCAGACATAGGATTCCTTCTCTCCGAGTTGCACCACACTGTTCTCGCAGAGCGGATCGGTGATACTTTCGGCCGCACCGAAGGTATGCTCATCATAAAAGGCAAGATCGTCGGTGATCTGCGACTGGAGCTCCCGAATTTGCTGGTTTGACGGGATACCCAGGAGCGCAGCGATGGCCATCAGTCCCTGGTTTGCAATGTAATCGGCATGGGCCGTACGGGCATAGGCCGTTTGGATGGCGGCTGATCCGAATCCGTCCATCCACCAGTCGGGCCAGGCCCCGCGTATAACCGGCAATTCAGCACTGTGTTCCTTTTTCATACAATCCAAAAACGCTGAGACGGTGGCCAGCCGCAACCTTGGCCATGCGTAGGTTTGGTTCCATTCTTCAACCAATTTGCAGGCTGTTGTTGACGGAGGTGAATTATCGGTGAGATACCCGCTGAACTGGATGGCGTATTCATTAAAAGGGTAACCTTTGCCCGTGATTTCCTGAAGATGCAGGAACAATCCCTTCGCAAAGGTCTCCCGGGTGCTGAGGATCCCGAGGCTGTTGCCCCACATATAATGTTCAGGCCGGTTTACCAGGATCCGGTTTCCGGAAGGCGACTCCCACCAGAAGGTGGTAGGTTTGTTGAAGGGTCTAAGTGCCCGGGTATCATTTTGTCCCATGTTCAGGAACTCAACACCGGCACCCGAAAGATAATCAACCAAACACCATGGCACCCCGTTGATATCGTCCTGCATGGCAGATTTCACCGGAAATCCCAGCTCCCTGAAATCCCTGATGGGTTGAAGGGTGGCGGCAATGGTGGCTTCATCAGCCAGGTCGGAGGAGTTCAGAAATAATCCGGTAAGTTCAATTCTTCCCTCCGTCACACGCCGCTTGAGTCGTTCAATTTGCATTGCAGGCCGGGTTTTCAGATACTCCCTCACGGCCCATGATGTCTCACAAGTCCATCGAAAGCGGGCATCATCGGGCAGTGTATCGGTTTGATCACAAAAATCGAGGGCATAATCAATATAGCGCAAATGGTCGGGTAAAATCTCGGTTTGCGGACGGGTATAGCCGATATCGGTATGGGAGTGTTGTACCAGATAAATTGTGAAATGGCGAAATGGTGAGATGGTGAAATGGGTGGTGAAAGATTGCTTTCCGGTGATATTTATCGTAGCAGTTTTTTCGCCCTGGGGTGTTTCCTCCTGAAACAGGAGTTTCACTTCATTGAAGCCGGTTTCAAGGGTGAATGCCGTTTTCTGGCCCCCTGCAATTTCCAGAGTGCCATTCACCGGTTCACCCGGATGGACAAACTGAAAAAGTACCGGAATATAATTTTTGTCCTTGCCCCTGATCAAGGCTGGCTGCTGCTTCACCACAAGGTTCTCTTCAACGCCGGCTTCAAAGGTCATATACCACGACCGGCTCTCCTTCGATTCACCCACAATCCGGATATCCTGTGGCTTACCAGTTTTAATCATTGAAACCGGAAGGGTAAGTACCGCATATCCCATGGGATCACCATATTTATCAAGCATGGTGGTTTTGAAAAACAGTGAGACTCCAGGAATGCCTTCCACCCGCCAGGGTTTCATATCTGAGGCGAGCGGATTGGAAAATGTGAGGCAGTATTGTCCGTTCACAAATAATTTAAAAGAATGACTGTCAGTATTTGCATCGATGCCGAATATCCAGATAAAATTTACGCTTTGTTGCGCATAATCAGATGGCAGTGCTTCTGTTTCCCATTCTATGTATTGTACCGAATCAATGGACCGCAGGAGCAGGGAAGTATTCACATCCGGTTGCGGTGAATGATACTGAAACCCGCTGCCTTTGAGCGATTTCATATATCCTTTAAAGAACATGGAAGGAAGTTCAGTCTGGGACATTAAGAAGAGTGGCAAAATGGTCAGCGTGAGCAGCAATTTCTTTCGCATTGTGATTTAAATTTAGTTGCGGTATTCAATATATTTCCTGAAATGTCATTAGTTGAAAAACAGCCAATTCTGTGGCAACACCTGTTTTGGCAGTGTCTGGCCTTTCAAAAGTACCACCAGGTTGTCGCTGCCGGTCTGTTCAAAATAGGCGACCCTGATCCTGTGATAGCCTTTTGCAAGGGCGATTGTGCCCGATTTCTCTGCCATTGAATGAAGGCCATCGTTGTTCACTACAGGAAAATCGTCGATATACAAACGGCTCCCGTCATCCGAACCGGTATAAAAGATGTAGACACTTGTTTCGGGGATGAGCACAAATCCTGAGTAGACGAAACCGAATCGTTCATCCTGGCTGCGCGGGGTGACTATAAAATCAGGGACAATGCCTTCCTGCAAGGGGGTCAATTTGTTGAAATCGGGGAGACTGTCCCATGCTCCTTCGTAATAACTGTAACGCAACCCTGGATACATGACCCTGTCAGGGTACTGGGCCCTGACGGGGTCAACTTTTCTGAATTCCCTGGTAATCGTACCGCTGACAGGCAGTCCCTGGCGGAAACACCTTGCGTTGATGGTTGTAGTGGTTTTTATTCCGATAGGCTTTGAATAAAGGGCGGAACTGGCCGATGGTTCTGTTGGTCCGATATTAAACCGCACCTCGACATTCTCTCGGTTGGTTGTAATGGCTATCGGGAGCGAATCGACAAACGTGTCAAATTCAGTGGTAAAAACAGGAGGCTCTGTCAGGTCCAGCTTTCCTTTCAGTTCGAGTACAAGTACGCTGTTAATCGGATCGGGTGCATCCTTTGGCAGGGAGATTACCAGGGCATCGTTGTCGCGTTCGGTTTTCAAAGGCATCCGTTGCAAATCGGCCAGCAGGTATGCCTTTTCGGGAGTATTCATCATGCCGGAGAGCACCAGCTTACCAGCGGAGGGCCAGTCAAATACATGCAGATAAAGGATGGTCCGGTCACCGGCTGTTTTGCGCGTACAGCGGCCCCAGGATAACTCTTTGAACGGGCTTGCCTGGGTTCCGTATATCGATTCGCCGTTCACCTTCATCCATTTACCTATGGCGGCAAGGCGGTCAATGCTTTCCTGCGGGAACAGACCTTCGGCTGTTGGCCCGACATTCAGCAGATAATTTCCACCTTTAGAGGCAATGTCGGCCAGCATGCGGATTATCTCCTTGGTTGATTTGAAATTCTTATCCGCCTTGTTATAACCCCAATGGTCGTTCATCGTCATGCAGGTTTCCCAATCAACCCCTGGCAACCCGGTTGCCGGAATTTGTTGTTCAGGAGTTCCGAAATCCCCGCCGAAGGCACCACTTTTGGTAAGTCCCTCCATATCGAGCCGGCCGGCTCCGACACGATTGTTGACCAGCACATTTGGCTGAAAGCTCTTCACATAATTATATAGCTCCTTGCCGTATTTTTCATTCCATGTATTTTCCCACTCCCCATCGAACCATAAAACACCGATATCTCCATAATTGGTGAGCAACTCTTTCAGTTCCGCTTTCATATAAGCCATATACCTGTTAAAGTCGGCACCTTCCGTTGTCCGATCCTTCTCCCATGTCCGCCGTGGTAAATAATCGGGATGGTGCCAATCCATAATCGAATGGTAAAAGCAGAATTTCAACCCGTATTTTTTGCAGGCAGCTGCCAATTCTATCATCGGATCCCGTTTGAAGGGAGTCGACATGATGTTAAAATCCGTTTGTTTCGTGTCGAACATGCAAAATCCATCATGGTGCTTCGACGTGATCACGATATACTTCATCCCTGCATCCCGTGCCATTTTCACCCAGGCATCGGCATCAAACTTAACGGGATTGAATTTCTGGCGGAATTGATCGTACTCCTCCAGCGGAATTTCAGCGGAATTGCGGATCCATTCACCATATTCTTTCTTTCCATTCCATTCGCCGGCCGGAACGGCATACACCCCCCAGTGGATGAACATTCCGAAACGGGCATCACGCCACCAGTCCATGCGGGAAGATGGATCAGGAATACCGGTTTGAACCGATGATCCGGACTTTGCCGAACGGGAATCGGGATCCTGACTTTTCAATTTGGATTGGGCCATGGCGATGTTAATGCCGATGGCGAACATACAGAAACACAGAAATGGCAGACGACTCTTCATGGTGGTGATATTTTTTATGATTGAAAAGGAATATCGGACAGTAAATATAAGTGACAAGTGACAAGTGACAAATGACAAATGATCGATACCTGAAAAGCAGCGAAAATAGAATTGGTAGTCACCTCAGCAACATCAGCGAACCTTTGTTGCTGACTTTTGTTTTCTTGTTGTTCTCATAATAAATGACCCATGTATAAATTCCTTCGGTACAAACTGCCCCCTTGGTACTACCATCCCAGGCTTCAAGGATATCATTTGTAGAAAAGACCATCTGTCCCCACCGGTTATAGATCTGCAGGTTAAACTGGGTAATGTTCTCGGGCGGAAGTCCGACGATACGAAATTTGTCGTTCAGCCCGTCACCATCGGGAGTGAAGGCATTTGGAATGTAAGGAATCACATAAACCGTCACCTCATCGGTAAAAACCTGTCCGCTGCATACAGTGCAATAGGCATGATACGTTGTGGTTTCCATGGGAGTAACTACAATGCTTTGCTGGTCAGATAAAAAAGAAGATCCCTCGTACCAGCTGTAACTGATCTTGTTACCAGGGGTCATAGGCTCGAGATGATATGGGATGGGTGCCACCTGGAAACTATCAACTGAGGATGGCGAATATTTCCATGCAAGGGAATCGGCAGTCCATGAGGTGGCATTATGCCCCAGCACAGCAAATCCGATATAACCACTGCTGTTCTGCAAACCCAGGGTGGCACTGTTGTTAAGCCAGTCAGCACAATCCGGTTTTTTGAATATATGGTTTTCGATGGTGTTCTGCCCTTCGTTCAGGACGATCTGAAAGGTTAAATTAAGCGTAATGCAATGGTACATGGGGCACTGGCACCACATTACGACAAGTTTCCGATTCGGCGTCTCCCCGATGGTTTGATAAAAGATGTAGGGACCTCCGGCCATCTCCGGATTAAGATCCTGAAATGGTCCGAGAATACAGTTTTTCGGGGCATAATCCGCAGCACTCGGCACTGCAAAGGCATCCCGTCTTCCCCTGGCAGATACATTGGGACTGAAACTGATCCATCCGTTGGCGCCAACATAGAATTGGGTATACTGAACTCCGAAAAATGAAAAGCTGAATCCAATGGGGTAAGGGCCTTCCACGCCATCGTCAGTAGTTGATATGTCGGTTCCGATGAGGCCATAGGAGGCTTTGAGGGTGACCGGCACGCCCGGGTTGATGGTATCGTCGGCGCCGGCCGAAAACTGGGAGAAACCGTTGCCGGTGGTCAGGAACAAAATGAGTGACAAGAGACAAGTGACGAGTGACAGGTGACGAGTGACGAGTGACAAGTGACAAGTGACGAGTGACAAGTGACGGGATATAAATGAGGGGTGGCGGGTATTTTGAACAATTATCATCAACAGCAATCCAATTAGTGAAAAGGTGAACCTGAATTTACAATTTTATTTTACCAATGTATGGCTTTTGGGCATAAGCATAATTTTCAGTTTTTCATTATTCACCTCATCCCCTGACCCCTTCTCCTGAAGGAGAAGGGGAAGAGGGTTAAGTGATTTTGGTATTTTGAATTAATTTTTGACTTTTGCCTTATGACTTTTGCCTTATGACATTTATTAGCAAATATCCAGATTTTATCTGAAATAATTTTACTTTTGTTCCTCCGAACGACCTTTATTAGATTCAACGATATTAAATCTCTAAAATTTTAACCTCATATGAAAAAAGATAGTGCGATTTTCAAGGTCATCAAGGATGAATTGCATCGGCAAACCAGCGGACTGGAGCTGATCGCATCGGAAAATTTTGTCAGCGACCAGGTGTTGAAAGCCATGGGTTCCTGTCTTACCAACAAATATGCCGAGGGGTACCCCGGTAAACGATATTATGGAGGTTGCCAGAACGTTGACATCTCCGAGCAATTAGCCATCGACCGTGCAAAAGAGCTGTTCAATGCCGATTATGCCAATGTTCAGCCGCATTCCGGCGCCCAGGCCAATATGGCAGTTTTGATGACATGTCTGAAGCCCGGTGATACATTCATGGGCCTTGATCTCGCACATGGCGGACATCTCTCGCATGGCTCACCGGTAAATTCATCCGGAATTCTTTATAAAGCGGTGGCTTACCAGGTTGAGCGGGAATCAGGGGTAATTGATTATAATAAAATGGAAGAAAAGGCGCTGGCTTTAAAACCAAAACTGATCATTGCCGGCGCTTCTGCTTATTCTCGTGATTGGGATTACCTCCGGATGCGGAGTATTGCCGATAAAATCGGTGCTTTATTGCTGGCTGACATTGCCCATCCTGCAGGATTGATCGCCCGGGGTCTTTTGAATGATCCGATGCCGCATTGTCACATTGTGACCACTACGACACACAAAACCCTTCGTGGACCTCGCGGAGGTATGATCCTCATGGGAAAAGATTTCGAAAATCCCTGGAAGCTTACAACCCCGAAGGGAGAAATCAAAATGATGTCGCAGTTGCTTGATTCTGCAGTTTTTCCAGGAATTCAGGGCGGACCGCTGGAACATGTCATCGCTGCAAAGGCCGTCTCCTTTTTCGAGGCGCTTTCCGATGAATATATGGACTATGTGATCCAGGTGCAGAAAAATGCAACTGCCATGGCGAAGGCGTTTATCGACAAGGGTTATCATGTCATCTCAGGCGGAACGGACAACCATTTGATGCTGATCGATCTGAGAACAAAATTTCCAGGCATTACCGGAAAACAGGTTGAAAATACCCTTGTGAAGGCCGATATTACCGTGAATAAAAACATGGTTCCGTTTGATAGCCGATCCCCTTTCCAGACTTCCGGCTTACGCGTGGGAACCCCTGCCATAACCACACGGGGTTTAAAAGAAAAACACATGTTACAAATCGTAACCCTGATCGATGAGGTGATCAGCGACATCGAAAATGAAACTAAAATTCTCACAGTGGGCAAGAAAGTCAACGAAATGATGGCTGAATTCCCGCTGTTTGCATACTAAGAAAATAATGCAAACAATGAAATCAGTGCATTCAATGCAGATAATGCAAAAAATACATTGATGTATTGAATGTATTGAATGCATTGAATGCATTACTTTCATTGAATGCATTGATTGCATTGAATTCATTGATTGCATTGCTTGCATTGTCTGCATTTTCTGCATTGCTTGCATTTAAAAAAACAAAGGTGAAAATGAAAACGTTGTATCTGGTTCGTCATGCAAAATCCTCCTGGGAAGAACCCGGAGTGTCGGATGCCGACCGTCCACTGATCCCGAATGGCTTAAAGAAAACCCGACTGATTGTGGATTTCCTTCAGAAGCGGGAAACTTCTGTTGACCTGATAATTTCAAGTCCTGCGGTTCGTGCTTATGAAACCGCGAAAATCATCGCTGCAGGATTGAACTATCCACTGAATAAAATCAAGACCGACCGGAAAATCTACGACAGTTATTATGACCGTATCTTAGATATCATTTATGGAACACCCAACGAAATAAACTCATTGATGATTTTCGGGCACAATCCGACCATTACCAATCTAGCCAATCTCTTTTTGCATCCCGGGATCGAAATCATGCCTACTTCCTGTGTGGTTTGCCTGTCGTTTAATACAGAAAGGTGGGAAGATATTCCGGCCACTGAAGCAATCCGGGAATTCGTTGTATCACCCAAGATGCTCAAATAACATGATAAACAAGGTGAAATCCCCTATCCTGAACCGCGACCTGAACTGGCTCTACTTCAACGGCCGGGTACTTCAGGAAGCAGCAGATTCGCGCAATCCCTTGTTGGAAAGGCTCAAATTCCTTGGCATTTTTTCCAATAACCGTGATGAATTTTTCAGGGTTCGTGTTGCTACCCTTAACCGGATGTTAAAAGTGGAAAACTTCCATTATGACACTCCGGTGAACCCTAAGAAAGCGCTAAAAGAGATTGGCACCCTCGTTCAAACCCAGGAGCGGGAGTTTATGGAGGTTTACGAAAAAATCCTCCACGACTTACGGCTGCAAAACATTTTTATCGTAAATGAAACCGAGCTCTCTGTATCACAAGGTCAGTTTGTGCGAAAATATTTCCAGGAAAAGGTTCGGGTGGGATTGTTCCCGATCATGATCAGCAGCCTGCGTGATATCTCTTCGCTGCGGGATAAATCAATTTACTTAGCCGTTACCATCGGACGAAAAGACAACGCGCTCAAGGATGATTATGCACTCATTGAGCTGCCAACCAAAACCATTTCACGGTTCCTCATTCTGCCGACTGAAGGTGAAAAACGATTTATCATCCTTCTTGATGACATTATCAGGTACTGCCTCTCTGAAATATTCTCGATTTTTGGTTATGACACGTTTTCAGCCTATACGGTCAAGATTACCCGCGATGCTGAGATTGATATCGATACCGATGTTTCAAAAAGTTTTCTCGAGGTGATGACTGAGAGTATCAAGCAACGGAAACGCGGTATTCCGGTCAGGTTTGTTTATGATAAATCGATTCCGCAGGACCTGCTGAAAATCATTACCAAACGCCTGGAGATCACCAAAGACGATCCCATCAGGGGTGGCGGGCGGTACCACAACTTCAAGGATTTCATGGGATTTCCCAACCTTGACCACCGGGAACTTGAATACGAACCACTTATTCCGCTCAAACATAAGGATTTGCCGCAGAACCGAAGCATACTTTCATCGATCCGGCAAAAAGATATTATGCTTCACTATCCGTATCAATCGTTCCAGTACATCATCGACCTGCTTCGCGAAGCATCCATTGATCCGAAAGTGCGTTCGATAAAAATGACGATTTACCGGGCTGCAAAAAATTCAAGTGTAATCAATGCGCTGATCAATGCTGCAAGAAATGGCAAATTTGTCACCGTGTTCATGGAACTCCAGGCCCGCTTTGATGAGGAGGCCAATATTTTCTGGACAGAACGGTTGCGTGACGAGGGAGTCAAAGTAATTCACAGCATCCCCGGATTTAAGGTTCACAGCAAACTGATCCTGATCAGAAGAAAAGAAAACAACAACAATTTTTTCTTCTCTTTTATCGGTACCGGGAATTTTAATGAAGATACGGCAAAGGTGTATTCTGATGTCAGCCTGCTAACTGCAAATCAGACGATCTGCACCGATGTGGTCAATGCCTTTCACCTAATTGAGGAAAGTTACCGTCCCTATAAATTCAAAGCATTGGTTGTGGCCCCGGGCAACATGCGCAATTTTTATATCAAGATGTTGCAAAGTGAAATGCGCAATGCTGCCAGTGGCAAAGAGGCATGGGTCATCATCAAGCTGAACAGCCTGGTCGACGGGACCATGGTGAAAAAACTCTATAAGGCAAGCCAGGCCGGGGTTAAAATCAAGATGATCATCCGCGGTATTTGTACCCTTGTTCCCGGGATTCCGGGGATTAGCGAAAACATTGAAGCCATAAGCATCGTCGACCGGTTTCTGGAACATGCCCGTGTGGTGGTGTTCTGCAATGGAGGCGACAATCAGTATTATATCACCTCTGCCGACTGGATGGTCAGGAATTTTGACAATCGCATCGAAGTAGCCACCCCCATTTTAGACCCCGGAATCAAAGAGCAACTCAGAAAAATGCTCGAAATTCAATTATCGGATAACGTCAAAGCCAGGGTGATCGGCCCAGGGGAGCAAAACCAGTACAAAAAAACCCCGGGACCAGCCATTCGTTCGCAGGTGGAGATCTACAACTATCTTAAGAACCAGGAGTAAGAAATGGTGAAATCGTGAAATGGTGAAATCGTGAATTTGTAATTTGTAATTTGTAATTTGTAATTTGTTGTGTCTGTCCTGAAACTGATTTTCCGTATTCTGATCAACAAATACTTCCTCACAACGGTGGCTTTTGTGTTATGGATGGTATTTTTCGACAGCAACAACCTCCTGACGCGCAACAAACTGCAGGAAAAGTTAGATGGGTTGAACGTTGAGAAACAGTTTTATCTCCAGGAGATTAAAAAGGATTCCACTTTGACTGATCAGTTGCTGAGCGACAGCGCCCAATTAGAGAAATACGCACGGGAACGTTATCTGATGAAAAAGGAGAAAGAGGATCTGTTCCTCGTCATTGACACTACTGTGGATCAACATCCATAAGCACTTTCACCTGCCTGAACCCGGGTTCTTTCTGAAATTTCTCAATTTCCTCCGTTAATCTGGCTTTCATGGCTGTGGAGGAAGCATCCCTTTCAATTTTTACCATGATGTGTTTGATGTAGTAATTCATAATCCGTGCAACCATCGGAAATTCTGGACCCAGGATACGCTTTCCAAAGATTTTCCTTAACGATTTTGCCAGTTCGGTGGCCGCCTTGCTGAGTAAATCCGGATCCTTGTGCTTCAACCTCAGCAATACAAGACGCACATAGGGAGGATATTTGAATTTTTGTCGTTCTGCAAGCTGCTGCCTGAACATGGCCTCATAGTCATTCTTTACCACATCGCGGATTACCAGATGATTTGGATTGTAGGTCTGGATGATCACCTTGCCTTGTTTATTTTTCCGCCCGGATCGCCCGCTAACCTGAGCCATAAGTTGGAAACTGCGTTCAGCAGCTCTGAAATCGGGATAACTCAGCATGTTGTCGGCATTTAAAATGCAGACTAAACTCACATTGTCAAAATCAAGTCCTTTGGTCACCATTTGGGTACCAACGAGTATATCTATTTTGCGTTCCTCAAAATCGCCGATGATCTGCTGGAGTGAATGCTTGCTGCGGGTTGTATCGAGATCCATGCGGGTAATGCGGGCTTTGGGAAAAATCAATCCCAGCTCCTCCTCAACCTTTTCGGTGCCGAAACCCTTCATTTTTATGGTAACGCCATTGCATTCAGGACATTTATCGGGGATTCCTGCAACAAATCCGCAATAGTGGCACCGCAACTGGTTCAATTTCTTATGATACACGAGGGTTACATCGCAATTCCTGCAGTGTGGCATCCAATGGCAGATATCGCATTCCAGCCGGAGTGAAAAGCCCCGGCGGTTCTGGAAAAGAATTGCCTGTTCGCCCATGCCAAGCGCCGATTCAAGTTGTGTCAGTAAAACCGACGAAAAATGGCTTTTCATCATGCCCCGGCGTAATGCATCTTTTACGTCCACAACCTGGATCATGGGCATCTCCATGTTGCCATAACGTTCAAACAAACCTGTAAACCCGTATTTCCCCTGCATGGCATTGAAATAACTTTCAACAGAGGGGGTGGCCGATCCCAGCAGGGTTTTCGCGCCATGGAGATGGGCAAGGTAAATGGCAGCATCGCGCCCGTTGTAGCGCGGGGCAGGATCCATCTGTTTGAAGGAGGGATCGTGCTCTTCATCTACCACCACCAGTCCAAGGTTTGAAAATGGCAGCAACACTGCCGAACGGGCACCGAGGATGATATCATATTGCCGCGTAACCGCCCGGCCGATGCTGTTTTTCTCAAGAACCGCATTCCATATCTCAACCCTTTCGTGCACGTTAAAACGGGAATGATACACCCCTACCCTGTTGCCAAAATATTTCCGGAGCCGGGTAACGATCTGCGTGGTCAGGGCAATTTCGGGTAACATGAAAAGCACCTGTTTCCCCTGATTAATCACGTCACGGATCAGCTTGATATAAATCTCTGTCTTTCCACTCGAAGTAACGCCGTGCAGCAAGACCACATCTTTGCTCACAAACGACTCCCTGATCCTGTCAAGCGCTTCCTGCTGGCCACCGGTAAGTTCGATCATTTCTGTGGACGATTCCCCTTCGGATGAATCAAACCGGCTGACGAGCTTTTCAAAGGTTTCAAACACCCCTTTCCCGACTAAAATTTCAAGCTGAGCAGTCGTTCCCTTCGATTGCTTCAGCAAATCCTTCCGTTTCACCTCCACCACATTTCCAAACCCGAAGTGGGAAAGCCTGATAAAGGTCATGACAATTTCAAGTTGCTTTCTTGCCCGTATTTCGAGCTGGTCGAAAAGTACCTTCAACGCTTCCTCTGTGGTATAATCCTGCGATAACCGGACGAATGTTTCCCGTTTTGGTTGATAGGGGTCATTCAGCTCTTCTTCATGGATAATAAATCCTTTTTCTATCAGGCCTTTAATAACCGGGATGGTCTTCTGAACTTCAAGAATTTTCGAAACCTCCGACACGGCAATGGTTTTGCGGTTGTGCAGGGCTTCAATCAACAACAGCTCCTTTTCATTCAACCCTGAAAAATCGTCGGGAAGCTGCGGATTTAATGCAATCTGTGATTCGCTGGCCAGTTTAAATGCCGATGGCAGCGCAGCATTCATCACTTCACCTGGATGACAGAGGTAATAACCGGCGATCCAATCCCAGAAAGCACGCTGAACAATGGTCACGATCGGGTTTTCATCCAGTACCGAAAGGATATATTTGGGAACCCGCTCTGTTGGAAGAATCTCATGAACCCTGATGACAAGCGCCGTGTAGATTTTCCTGGCGCCAAACTGAACGACCACGCGCACCCCAGGGATCACCTGATCATTCAGTTCAAAGGGAACCCGGTAGGTAAAGGTACCGCCTACCGGCAATGGCAACAACACATCGACAAACAGGGTGATCAGTTCCAATTATAGTAGCATTATAGCTTTACAGCGCGAGGATACGTGACATTTCCAGCATCTCTTTGTTGATATCCTTGTGATGCTTGATTGCTTTTTCAAATGGTGTAAAAATCACCTCCTTGCCAACGATGCCTGCCATCACACCCCGCTGACCGTCCAGCAATCCCTTAACTGCGCTAAATCCCAATGAACTGGCCAGAACACGGTCGAAAGCGCTGGGAGAGCCTCCGCGCTGAACATGGCCAAGTATGGTAACACGGGCATCTATATCAGGCAATTTTTCTTTCACCTTCGCGGCAACTTCATAAGCGCCACCCATGTCGTCGCCTTCTGCAACAATCACAATCCCCGATGTTTTACTTTTGCGCCAATCGTGTTTTAGCAGGCGTGTAAAGTTGTCGATATACGTAGTGGTTTCGGGCACCAGGATAAACTCCGCGCCACAGGCTATTCCGCTGCGCAGGGCAATAAACCCGGCATCACGACCCATGACTTCAATGAAAAAGAGCCGTTCATGCGAGTTGGCCGTATCACGGATTTTATCGGCTGCCTCAACAACCGTGTTTACTGCGGTATCGTAACCAATTGTAGCATCCGTACCATATAAATCGTTGTCAATCGTTCCCGGTAATCCGACGACCGGAAAATTGAACTCCTCATCGAAAATGTGGGCGCCGGTAAAGGTACCATTGCCACCAATGGCTACCAGCGCATCGATGTTATGACTCCTGAGATTATTATATGCCTGGAGCCTTCCGTTATACTCCAGGAATCGCTTGCTGCGGGCGGTTTTCAGGATCGTTCCGCCCCGCTGGATGATGTTGGAAACGGAACTGCTGTACATCTGTTCGATCTGGTCGTCGATCATCCCGTCATATCCGCGCGAGATACCAAAAACATCCAATCCGCAGAAAATTGCCGTACGCACAACTGCCCTGATGGCGGCATTCATCCCCGGAGAATCACCGCCGGAAGTCATTACACCAATGCTTGTAATTTGAGCCATATTTAATAAGTTTTATGTTTCTATCTATATAAAGGAAAGATACACCCGTTTACCCGTTCACCCGTTCACCCGTTCACCCGTTCACCCGTTCACCCGCTCACCCGTTCACCCGTTTACCCGTTCACCTGTTCACCCGTTCACCCGTTTACCCGCTCACCCGTTCACCCTTTGCTCCACAAAAGTACAAAATTTGCTCTCAGGTAATATGTCACCACGAGCCACATTGAAAATTCTTATCGTTCGTCCCTCACTCCTTCCTTGGCATATCTTGCTTTGCTTAAAAGGATGGATGGGATTATCCACTGTTTACTTTGTGCAACACAAGCGAAAACCTACCATGTTGTCGCGGGCATCAGGCCACCGGTTATAAGGGTCACGATAGGTAGTCCTGCAAAGCTCTGCTGCCCAAAACCAGCCACCACCGCGAGCCACGCGGGTCCTCCCTGATGAAGGCCCCTGTGGATTGGTGGACGGACTCCTGCTGTAATACTTAGAATCCATCCAGTCGCTGCAAAATTCCCATACATTTCCACTCATGTCAAATAACCCTAACTCATTCGGGTGTTTCTGTGCAACCGGGTGTGTTTTTGAATCCTTCCCATACCAAGCAACATCATCTACGATATTGCTACCGCTATAGATATATCCCATGCTTTTATTCCCTCCTCTCGCCGCATATTCCCACTCCGCTTCAGTGGGCAGACGGTAGGCTTTTCCAGTTAACTGGTTCAGCTTTTGAATGAATTCCTGTGCATCATTCCATGATACCTGCTCAACAGGGCAATTGTCACAGTTTTTATTATCCGATGGATCATTACTCATCACATCCCTCCATTGCTTCTGAGTTACCTGAGTTTTTCCGATGTAAAAGTCGCTCAATGTAACCGAATGCACCGGTTTTTCATCAGATTCGCCGTCATTACTGCCCATCTGGAAGGTACCCCCCTGTACAAATACCATTTCAATGTCAATGGTAAGGGAAAAAGTTTTAACTCCTCCCTGTGTTATCTGTACATCCTTCTTGGCTAATTTGCCATTGCTTTCAATGCCTAAC
>CAIYES010000215.1 GCA_903925275.1 uncultured Bacteroidales bacterium | reverse complement strand
TCGGGTTTATGCCAAGGCCGACGGGTCATCATCGATCATGTTCATGGGAGCGGTAACCGACATAAACGATACGGTTTATGAAGCAACGGGAATCGCCTTTCCCGGATATTATTTATTTCATGTAGCTCCTGCACCTTTTCAGCTTCCCTCCTGGTTTACCGACGAAACGGCCTGGAATTATTTATCCACTGAAGCTGCAACATACGTTGGTATGAGTTCCTTTTGGTTCGGCCGATTCCTTACGCCAAACGGATCATTCATATATTACACCAATTCTTCGAATGAGATTTTTGAATATTCTGTTGAAACCAATGATATAACAGATATGATCACCACCTCCGACGGGTGGTTTTACACCATCTCCGTTTCTCCCAATGGGAAATACCTCCTTGCCGCTAACGGGGCATCCAATTTTTCTTACCTGCTGTATGATCTCACGACAAACCAGTCGGCATGGATTCCCAGCAGCCAGGTAATCGGTCCCGGTGCTTCAACAGGGATCATTTCGATCGCTGATAATGGTGTGGCATCCATCATCACTGGAAACAAGGTCGTAGTTTATGATTTCCTGAACCAGAGTTCTGTCGCGCAACATACGCTGCCATTGGACGGAGATCGTACCGTGATCTCTGCCGACGGACAGTATCTTTTTGCTGAAGCTGGATCTCTTTACCTCTACAAACTTGTATCCGGGACGCTGATTCAAAAATGGTCATCATCAGGAACTTCCGGTACTATAAAGTATTACACCTTTGATCCCTCCCAGCCTGCAAAAGCCAAAATCTTCATAGATCAGACTTTTTTTACAAAGAATTGTGATACCTGGGCTACCGAGGGCAACTTTACGCTGGATATCGACAACATCTGTAACATTGATTTCACCAACGGGCATATTCTGGGAAGGACGGCAACAGATTTCAAGGTCTTCGATCAAAACAGCGGGAGCCTGCAATATCAGAACCCTGCAGGGTTGACATATACGACATATGATTTGCGCATAAAGAAAAATACAGTTTTTTATTCAGGTGGTAGAAAACTCATCATTTTCTAGGATATGAACCGAAACCTGCTCACCGTTCTGCTGACCATAGCAACATGCCTGCAATTACAGGCACAACAGGTTGAACTGATGTTTTCAGCCGGAATGGGAGGCTATGCAATGGGCGATTTGAAGATATTGAATACCAATCTGCAAAAACAGATTCCATTCACCACGAAGGTGACAAGCAATTTTCCGATGACCCTTCAATATGGCGGGTATTTTGCCGTTCACATGTCGCAAATCTATAAAATCGGCATTTTATATACGTATAACACGACCGGAAGCCGAATTGCAGCCAGCGATTATTCGGGAAGTTACCACTTCGACAATGTGCTTGCGGGCCATACCATCGGAATGCTTAACAGCTTTGTCATTTATAAACAACAGGCATTCCGGGTCGAAATCCAGATGAACCTCGGAGTGATTGTATCGACCCTGAAGATGAATGAGGAGATGCATGTGGCCGACACGACCATATCCACATCCGTTCATTATTCCGCTGTCGGTTTTTTTGGTGAACCACTGATAGAGGCAACTTACCCATGGAAATTTCTGAAAGCCGGAATTTTCATTGGATATCTGGCCAATCCCGGCGGAAAAATCAGAAATGAACAGGGTGATAAATCCACATCCACCATAAACTGGAGTGGCATACGGTTCGGAATTGAAATTGGCATTCATCAGATAAACCACTGACAACACACGTACTAACAGCATTTTGCAACCGCAAGGTCGCCTCATGACAGAAAATTTGTTACCGGATCGGGAATTATTCGGCTGGAAAATCTCCGGTTTGATTTATGGTTTTTCGGGAGTACCTTTGCAATCTTCCGGTTATTTGAGCGTATTGAAACATGCAGGGCACCAATTAAACTGAAAGCCTTGGTTTTACTTGGGTGGAAGATCGTATTTGAACCCTCGACTTTTAGATCAGGTTTTATTTACAACCACAGTTGCAGTTTTATTGGGAAACGTTTGCCATAATGAATAAATTGAATGTAACTTTACATTGTGAATATTAAACCCGACATTATTTGGGTATCGATGGTTTTTCAAAAAAACAAATAGTTCATGCCTAAAATTCTTATTTACAAGCTGATCTGGTTGTTTGTCATCTACGGTACTGATTTGAATGAACGCAGAATGCATGTTCATGTCGGTAAAAAAGGCACCGGTATTCTTTGTAAGATTTGGCTTGAACCGGTCATTTCAATTGCCAATCCTGGTGATCTTACAATCAGGCAGCAAAAAGAGGTTATGCAGATTGCAACAGAATTTCGGGATGATTTGATCATCCAATGGCAGCGTTTTATGGCAGGTGAAAAGATCAAAGCAATAATTGTGAAATGAAAACGAAAACAAACATCGAAGGTTTTGTGAATATAGACCCAAAGATTAAAACGGTCTCATTCCGGCTCAGGGGCAAGGTTATGGTGACACTGGCAGACGGCAGGATCATCATCATGCCGGTATCTGCCTTCCCAAGTATAAAAAAGCTGAATATGCGCCAGCGCAGGAAATGGTACATTTTCGGGAACGGATTCTCATTTGACGATAGCAATGAAGTATATCATATCGAGCAAATTCTCGGCATCTTTGAAAATTACAGGCACGAGAAAACTCAAAAGAGCATTACAGAATAATGCTGCCTTCCAGGGGGCAATTTTCGGGGCGGGTGAAATAAAAAAGGCTCCCAGTTAAACTGAAAGCCTTGGTTTTGCTGGGGTGGAAGATGGGGCTTGAACCCACGACCTATAGATCCACAAAATGTACATTAGGTATATTTATATAATATCATCAAATACCAACACTGCATTTAATTTGATTATCTGACTTTTACGATATATTAAAATATATTCACGTTGTTGTTATTTGATGTAATTTGTATTTTTAGGGGCAATTTTGGGGGCGTAAATTAGTGGGTAATTTCATGATACTGAAATAAAATGGAATCAAAGGTATTACTTGAGCTTGATCGGCGAGTTAAAAGAAAGGATGAAAGATATCCTATCTGCTTAAGGCTATATCATAAGGGGACTAAAAGCTATTTGAATCTTCGGGAATATGTATTAGATGACTTCTGGGATCAGAAAAATG
>CAIYES010000214.1 GCA_903925275.1 uncultured Bacteroidales bacterium | reverse complement strand
CTTCAAATTATTTATCAATAATGAGGAATGATCGGGTCTACCTTGAGCATATTCTGCAATCTATAAGCAAAATTGAAGATTTTACACACTCACTTTCAAAATTTGATTTTGAAAGTAACGTGATGATTCAGGATGCTGTTATTAGAAACATAGAAATCATTGGAGAAGCAACAAAGAAAATCTCAAAACACTTTACTCAATCTCATCATGAAATTCCCTGGTCAGCGATGGCAGGTATGAGAGACAAACTCATTCATGATTATTTGGATGTGGATATTGACGTATTGTGGAAGACGATCGAAATTGATCTGCCTCTCTTAAGGAAATGATTTCCAAAATTTAATTTCAACAGGCACTGACAAGCTTGCACCAGCAACAAGCCCAGCATTGGTAAGGCGTTGCGAAGGGTTACCTTTGATACAGTTGCAAGCGACGCGTTATATCTTGCTTGCAGGTTCTGAGTAAATTTAATCAAATACAAGCAACCACTGATGGAAACGATTCCATCCTTTTTTGAAAAAAGTTGTCAGCGGTTCCCGGATAACATTTATCTCCGGGAAAAGACGGGAGTGAAATATACCGGCATGACCTACATGGAAACCCGGGTTCTGGTTCACCGGTTCGCCGCCGGGCTGATATCTTTGGGAATTCGTAGGGGCGACCGGATTGCGTTGATTTCCGAAGGGCGCAATGCGTGGGTGATCAGCGAATTGGGAATTTTATTTGCAGGTGCCATCAACATTCCGTTATCGGTGAAACTCTCAGAACCAGAGGAACTTAAATTCCGGTTGAATCATTCCGGCGCCAGTATGGTGGTTGCTTCGGGGAACCAGGCCAGTAAAATCAGGGGCATCAAATCAGAACTCCCCCACCTGGAACTTACGATCGTACTGGATGCTCCCGGGATGACCGATGATCGGGAAATTTTGTTTGACCAGGTTCTGCATGCCGGGCAAGAGTTCCTGGAAAAGAATCAGGTGATTTTTGAAGCAAGGTGGAAATCAGTCGTGGAAAGTGATGTGGCAAATATTTGTTACACATCAGGCACGACGGCCGATCCAAAGGGGATCATGCTGATGCATAAGAATTATATCAGCAATGTATACCAGGGATATTCGCTAATGGATATCCGGGAAAATTTTTGTACGCTGTTGATACTTCCCTGGGATCATGCATTTGCGCATACCGCCGGAATCTATTGTTTTATGGGCAGGGGAGCTTCGATCGCTTCGGTGCAGTGGGGAAAAACACCCCAGGAAAGTTTGCGGAACTTACCAGGCAACATTCTTGAAATCAGGCCTCAGCTTTTGCTGAGTGTTCCTGCCCTTGCCGACAATTTTAAAAAAAAGATCGAAAAAAATATCCGTGGGAAAGGATACTTCTCTGCAAAGATGTTCCATCATGCCCTGAAAATAGCATACTGGTACAACAAAGAAGGTTGTAACAGGGGTGAAGGAATTTCATGGATCGCAAAGCCGTTGCTGATGCTATTGGACCTGCTGATTTTCCGGAAGATCCGGGAAGGGTTTGGTGGGCAACTTGAATTTTTCGTCGGGGGAGGGGCGTTGCTTGACATCGAATATCAACGCTTCTTTTACGCACTGGGTTTCCCGATGTTTCAGGGGTACGGATTAACAGAAGCATCTCCCATTATTTCATCCAATTCCTTGCGGTTGCATAAACTCGGATCGTCGGGAAAGATTGCCGGAAATCTGGAGCTGAAAATCACCAACGACCGGGGAGAAAGCCTTCCCACCGGGATGCAGGGGGAGATAGCAGTGAAAGGCGCAAATGTGATGAAAGGGTATTGGCGAAATGATGAAACCACGCAGGCAGTGATCCGTGACGGCTGGCTCTATACAGGTGACCTGGGGTACCTCGATCATGCCGGGTTTCTATATGTAACCGGCCGTTATAAGAGTTTGCTGATTGCAGACGATGGTGAAAAATACAGCCCCGAAGGTATGGAAGAATCGTTTTGTGGGGAATCGGATTTTATCGACCAGTGTATGCTTTACAACAACCAATGCCCGTTTACCGTAATTCTCATTGTACCGGCTAAAGATAAAATAGTTGAATTCCTTGCTCATCTTGGGTTGTCCTGCTCATCAGAAGAAGGAGTAACGGAGGCCTTGAAAAAGATTGAAAAGGAGTTGCGGGAGTACCGCACCGGGGGCAGGTTTGCGGATCGTTTTCCTCAACGGTGGCTTCCTGCCGTTATCGGTATTCTTGCCGATCACTTTACCGAGGAAAACCATTTGGTCAACTCCACCATGAAAATGGTCAGAGGCAAAATTGTCGAACAGTTCAGAGACAGGCTTGATTATCTTTTTACCCCTGAGGCCCGGGATATCCTGAATGCAAAGAACAAAGAATCGATGAAAGCCATGCTGAATCAGAAAAACACGAAGGTTGTCTGACAAAAGAAGGTCTCAGAAATGACAATCCCTTATTCACCGGATGAACCTCTTGCCCCATTGCTCCAAAAGCTTGAGCATTTTTGCGCATATCAGGAACGCTGCGCTCTGGAGGTCAGGCAAAAACTAAGCGAATGGAAAGTTCCTGTGGCAAAGGCCTACGTGATCATCCAACATCTTAAAGAGAATGGTTTTCTTGACGATGCACGTTTTGCCCGTATCTTTGCCGGTGGTAAATTCCGACACAACAAATGGGGGAGGGTAAAGATCAGGTATGAGCTGAAACGACGCCACATTCCTGAAGAAATTATCAGCAAGGCATTGGATGTGATCAGTGACGAAGAATATATGAAAACCATCCGCGAACTCATCCTTAAAAAGCGGCAGGAAATAAAAGAAGGAAAAAACTTGAACATCCGCGAAAAAATTATCACTTTTGTAATTGGCAAAGGGTTTGAATTTGACCCGGTCGCCGAAGTCTTAAAAGAACTTAAAATCTGACATGATAGCACAAGACCAACTGAAGGACCTTCAGACAAGACTCGACATCTTGAGGAGGTATCTTTGACATCGACAAAAAACTTTCCCAGATAGCCGAAGAAGAACAGCTATCGCAAGCCAACGATTTCTGGAATAATCCGAAAGCTGCTGAACAGGCGCTTAGAGCCACCCGTGATAAAAAACTCTGGACTGATGCATATTTGCAGGCAGTTTCAAGTAATGATGACCTCAAGGTCATGTGGGATTTTTATATCCAGGGGGATGCCACCGACGAAGAACTTGAAAACCATTACCACACGACGCTTCATTTAGTTGAAGATCTCGAATTCCGCAACATGTTGAGCGGCGAGGAAGACAAGCTCGGCGCCATTGTGCAGATCAATTCGGGCGCCGGTGGCACCGAATCACAGGACTGGGCACAGATGCTTATGCGCATGTACATACGTTACGGCGAACGGAACCGTTTCAAGATCAGTGAGGTTGATTACCAGGAGGGGGATGTGGCCGGGATCAAATCGGTCACCCTCGAATTCGACGGTGATTATGCATATGGATATCTCAAAGGCGAAAACGGGGTCCACCGGTTGGTGCGGCTATCTCCTTTTGATTCAAACCACAAGCGGCATACCTCATTTGCTTCTGTGTATGCATATCCCATCATCAACGATGACATTGTAATCGAGATCAACCCGTCCGACATCAGTTGGGATACCTTCCGCAGCAGCGGCCCCGGCGGACAAAATGTTAACAAAGTGGAAACCGCTGTCAGGTTAAAACATGAACCATCCGGCATTGTAATCGAATGCCAGGAAACACGATCACAGGGACAGAACCGTGAAAAAGCGTTGAAACTGCTGAAATCGCAATTGTATGAAATCGAACTGCGCAAGCAACGCGAAAAAATTACCGTGATTGAAAGTGGTAAGAAGAAAATCGAATGGGGCAGCCAGATCCGCAGCTACGTGCTGCATCCTTATAAAATGGTGAAGGATTTGCGTACCGGTCTTGAAACATCTGATACCCAGGCTGTGCTTGATGGTGACCTCACCGAATTTGTTAAGGCGTATCTTATGGAGTTTGGAGGAAATAATTAAATGGTGAAATGGTGAGATGGTGAGAT
>CAIYES010000213.1 GCA_903925275.1 uncultured Bacteroidales bacterium | reverse complement strand
ATGCAGGACAAATAAGAAAGGGCTCTTTATGGAATCAAAACGCTTTAGTGGGGACTTGGTTAACAAAGTTTTGAAGCCCAAGGAAACGAAAAAGGCCAACGCGTTAGAAGTGGCTCTTGAGAAAAGGGTTGATCATGATCGGAGATACAAGAATTTGAACCAGCCGATCAAGATTGAAAGCGTTGAGGCTGATTGTAAGACGATAGTTCTCAAGGACGGATCACAATGGTCTGCTGTTTATGGTTTCGGGTTAAGTGAGGATTACGCCACTGACTGGGCGGCTAATGAGACTGTCATCGTTATTGGGACCAAGGGCGGCGACAGTGCGGTTTATACAATAAAGAATGTCGATGCCGGGAGCCAGTCGCGCTGGTCTTTTGTCGAGTATGTGGATGACCGGGGACCGCAATAAGGGGTAAGAAGAATGGACGACATTTCGATTGATCCTAGAAAACGAAAAGTCATGAGTCTTGAAGATGAGATGAAATATCTGAGGACTCAGATTGAGTTGCTTAAGATAATTCTTTCGAAAAAGAAGAAGGTTTCTTTTGAGGTTGCTTTTTTGATCTTACATGGCTTTGAAGACTGGAAGAGTAAGGGGTTTGGGCCAAGTTTTAGAAAATATCTTACAAATTTTGTGGAGGCCGGTGAATGTCTTGATAAATTCGAAACGTATAAACTGGCATATTATGTTGCGCGTGTTTTCGACAATCTGGAACAAGAAGAGAACAGGATTCTGGCATTTGAGTGTTATAGAAAGATAGCAAATGCGACGCTGTTTAAAAATGCCTCTTTATCTGATGCGGAAAATCTTTCAAAGAACAGATTCTGGCAACAGGAGTTGCGCCGTGAGGCGGAGGGGGCCACAGTCATTCGGGATGACTTTGAAGATGAGAAATTGGATTATGAAATAATTTTTCCGAGACTAATTCAAAAGGGATATGTAAATAAGTTGTATCGTGTTGATATGGATTTTGAGGAGTTTGATGATGAATTTAAATCATGGTTTCCTCAATATGTTCCGGAGCAGTTTGAGGCAATCAAGAAAGTTTTACGATTTCAGAGGACGAAGAAATCTAAGCCAATAGCTAGTTCGAAATTACCTAATAGAATTAAAGAAATTCAGAGAAGAAATAAGGTATATGTAGCGCCAGAGGGAAGAAAGGTTGAAACAGCTACTATTGAGTATAGAAATGAAAAGTATTTCTTCGAAAGATTTGTAAAGGATTTTAAACCTGAAATTGGTGATATGTTTGAGATTAGGTTAATTCCTGAGAGTTTGTAATTGTCGTTGATCAAATAGACGAATTTTTCGTGTAGTCAGTCTTTAAAGCCCCTGATCGGACCTTAATTGGTTCAATCAGGGGTTTTTTTATCTTTTTTTGACTATTTTTCTGCAAATCCTCCGCCATTTTCATTCAAAAACAATCGCAACTAATTGAAAATAATAGACATAAGGTATAAATGCCGTTTAAACGGCTGTTTTTTGCATTTAAGGTATATAGGGAGTATCTGGTTTAGAGATTTCAAAAATGGAATAAAACGCTATGTTCGCAAGCGAACCACCTGAAAGGAGGTCAAAATAGCAAAAAAGCATTCGTTTTTAACTGAGTTTTTTAAAATCAACCGTTTTATAGGAGAAAACACATGAATATCGAAAAAGTGAACATCAACAGGATCAACCCCGCAGCGTATAACCCCAGAATCGACCTTAAGCCGGGGGACAAGGAGTACGACAAGTTGAAGCAAAGCATTGATACCTTTGGATATGTGGAGATTTTGGTCTGGAATTGCCGCACCGGCAATCTGGTGGGCGGGCATCAAAGGCTCAAAATCCTGCTTGCACAAGGGGTTGAGGAGGTGGAGGTCAGCGTGGTTGACCTTGATATAGAGAAGGAGAAGGTCCTGAATCTAGCCCTGAATCGGGTTAGGGGCGATTGGGATCAGGACAAACTGGCCGTATTGATGCAGGAGTTAACAAAATTGCCTGATTTCAATACAGCACT
>CAIYES010000212.1 GCA_903925275.1 uncultured Bacteroidales bacterium | reverse complement strand
TTATCCATAATGAAATTTGTTGAGGATTAACAAAATAAACCAATAAGCGGGTTGCATACACAACCCGCCTGAAACAAATAATAAAAAGATGACTAACCTTTGAATCTTTCCATCAGTTTTAATCCCATTTCCTTGAACTTAGGCTTCAGGTCACCATTGGCGTCAAGATGGAATTTTATATGATGCTCCCATATCTTATCTTTAATGACACCAACCATTTCAATTCCTTTAGCGCCGACATTCGGTATTGCCGGCATTGAGCCCATACCTGCCATTTTTGGCATTTCAGGAATTCTTGGAGGCTTTGGCGGAGTGGGGATGACGTTTTTCTTTTGATTTTCCATACTGTTGATTTTTTGATTTGTGAAACATGAATTAAGATTGCTACTTTTCTTGTATCGGATTGGTATAGTGAAGTTGGATTTTTTTAATGATTAAAATAATGCCAAACACGAACATGAACATCGTGACGATGCTCCATATTTGCGTAATGATCTTAATTATATTGAAGCCTTCCACATTATACTGATGAATCAGGAATATCCTTAAAAAAATATCCGAAAGATCACGAAAAGCCATAAACCCGGTCAAAAACATAAAATATTTTAAAAATGGCATCTGGCGGTAAAGTTGACGGCTGCTGTCTTTAGGAACACCTTGCAGAAATGCATAGTCAATAAAGAAATACATGGCCATGGGCCTTTTGATAACAATGGTAAAACACCAGAATATCACAAGTCCGATATTCAGGTAAACCAGGTTCCAGAGCATCTGATAGGCCGTTTTGGAATAAACATCAAGCGCTCCACTGATGATCATGGATCCAAGAATAAACAAGCCTGTAATACTGAATTGTTTTTCTCTGAAGAAAGTGTAAATCGTATAGATAATGCCTGGTACAGTTGAAAGGAGCATGGCAAAATAGTCACCCAATAACGGACGGCAGAGATTCCAAATCAGCAATGGGATTCCCAGGTAGATTGTAAGGTCGAGAAGGGTGCGTTTGTTAAAAAATTTTTTAAGCATCCGGGCAGTTTTTTGTAATCAAATTAGAGCACCACTTAGCACACGCTTCAGCTTAACAACAAAGTTAAATAATAATCAACACCTGCCACTTTTGATAAAAATTATCCTGATGATCTGGAAGGAACACATTCCTAAGATATTCTTGTTTTTTCAACCGAAGCATTATGCATGATTATCATTGAAAACACGAAACTGATCTGTTGTTATGAGGTGCAATATACAACATTTTCGTTTTTTTCGGTTGGAAAAATCAACTATTTGCATAAAAAATAATACCCTTTTTCCCGGCATCAAATAGATGCGCGGTTTGCAGTGATAAGAAATAATACTGAAGTGAATTTACAATGAAAAGTAATGAGTTTTCCTGATACCGGGATCCCGGATATCATAGCGTTCAGTTTCCACTATTTAGCAGGTGCAGAATAGTCTGCTTCCTTCAATAACCGGCCATCTTCATCAAAGAAACGCCATTTGCCAACGCGCATATCTTCCTTATATAATCCTTCGTAGCGGACTTTTCCATTCTCGAAATAGGTAGTTCTTTTGCCATCTGATTTACCCCCAACGAATGAACCTTCGCTCCATAACTTTCCATTTTCATACCAATAGGTCCACTTGCCATCCCGTTTTTTGTCTTTGTAGGTTCCCTCCATCTGCTTCTGCTTGTTGGCATAAAAAGTGGTTTCTTTGATCAATTCCCGGTTTTCCCCTTTTCCATGATAGGTGCAAATGCGTTTTGGAGAACCATTGGGATAACTTTCTTCAATCACCTTATTATCAAAGTTACAGGAAACCATTGCAAACATCAGCAGGGTAACAAACATAAATTTTATTTTCATTGTTCTACATGATTTAAAAATGTTAACCGCATTCCTTTCCGGGTTTCATCGAATTTTCCGTGATCGAACACCAGATGCCCGTTCACCCAGGTTTGGGTAACCCGCGATTTAAAGGTTACACCCTCAAACGGAGACCACTTGCATTTATACAGAATATTTTCTTTTTCCACCATCCAGGGATCATCAGGATCAACCAATACCAGGTCGGCATGATAACCTTTGCGGATAAATCCGCGTTTGTCGATCCGGTAAAGGATAGCCGGGTTATGGCACATTTTTTCCACAATTTTTTCGACCGGTATCTTTCCAAGCTGGAAAAATCCCAGCATGGCCACTAAAGCATGCTGGATAAGCGGGCCCCCTGACGGGCAACTTGTATAGGTATTGTCTTTCTCCTCTCTGAGATGTGGGGCATGGTCGGTAGCAATAATGTCGATGGTGTCGTTTAACAGCCCGGCAAACAGGGCTTCACGATCGTTTGGAGCCTTAACAGCCGGGTTCCATTTAATGCAGGATCCAAGATCCTTATAGTCGCGATCGTCGAACCAAAGATGATGGATGCAAACTTCGCCGGTGATTTTTTTCCCGGCAAGTGGCAGATCATTGTGCAGCAATGATAATTCTCGTGCAGTTGACAAATGCAGCAGGTGAAGCCGGGTATTATTAAGTTTCGCCAGATTTACGGCTTTTTCGGAAGAGGTAAAGCAAGCTTCTTCACTCCGGATCATGGGATGTGCTGATACCGGTATATCATCTCCATATTTTTCTTTAAATGCAAGGAGGTTATGTTGTATGATAGATTCTTCTTCTGCATGAACGCCAACAAGCAGGGGCGATTTCGCAAAAATAGCTTCCAGGGATTGTGGATTATCAACCAGCATATTGCCTGTAGAAGCGCCCATAAAGACCTTAAGCCCGCAAATTGTGGAGGGATCAGCTTTTTCGATCTCCGCAATGTTATCATTGGTTGCACCAAGAAAAAAGGAATAATTGGCCAGGGATTTGGCGGATGCCAGTTCAAATTTTTCTTCCAGAATTTCGAGCGTGGTGGCGTTCGGTTTGGTGTTGGGCATCTCCATGTAAGAGGTTACCCCTCCTGCAACAGCAGCGCGGCTTTCGGAATGGATATCGCCTTTACTGGTTAACCCCGGTTCACGAAAATGAACATGATCGTCGATCACCCCGGGGAAAAGAAACTTGTTCTTTGCATCAATCACCATGGTGTTTTCAGCCATTGGATAAGATGCCGGGGCATTTCCGTGAAAAACCTCTGCAATTAATCCATCGCATAAGAAAACGGCTCCCGGGAACTTGTTGTTTTCATTTACAATGATAGCATTATGAATATAATATGAATTATTCATCACTTGAAAACCTGAAAATAAAAAAAGTTTAGTCCCTGCGGGGTTTGTACGCTTTAAAGAGGCTTCTCCAACGAAGGCTGAGAACTCCCAGAACGGCTTCTTTAAATATCCCTTTGCTCATTTTTGATTCACCCATGGTGCGATCGGTAAAAATGATAGGAACCTCCACGATATTGAATCCAAGCTTCCAGGCGGTATATTTCATCTCTATCTGGAAGGCGTAGCCTGTAAAACGGACTTTTTCAAGATCAATAGTCTCTAAAACTTTCCGGGTATAGCACTTAAAGCCGGCAGTAGTGTCCATCACTTTCATCCGGGTAATGAAGCGCACATAAATAGAGGCAACATACGACATCAGCACTCTCCCCATTGGCCAGTTTACAACATTTACCCCGGTAATATACCGCGACCCGATTACAAGGTCGCCCCCTTGGCCCTTTGCAGCATCATAGAGCCTGAGCAGATCGTCGGGGTTATGCGAAAAATCGGCATCCATTTCGAAAATGAAGTTGTAGCCGCGTTGCAATGCCCATTTAAAACCGTGAATATAAGCCGTACCCAGACCAAGTTTTCCTTTGCGTTCCTCTATAAAAAGTCGCGTTGGAAACTCAGCCATGAGTGTTTTTACAATGGCCGCAGTACCATCAGGGGAATTATCTTCAACAATCAGTAAATGAAATTCCTTAGGCAGGGAAAACACTTTACGAATGATGCGTTCAATGTTATCCTTCTCATTGTATGTAGGTACGATTACCAGGGAATCAGACACAAACCGGTAAATTAAATGTTAATAGATCATTTTTTGTAAAAACGGCAAAAGTGACCCGGTATTGTACCAGGTCACTATTCTCCATTATTTAACAATCAGTTTCCTGCCTAAGTCCCCGTGCGAAGTTTTCAGACGTACCAGATAAATCCCGGAAGGAACACGGTGGTTTTCCACCCTGATTGAATTTAACCCTGTCAGGGTGGTAACTTTCGATTGCCAAACAACACGTCCGTCAAAACTCAATAATTCAACTGAAACAGGTTCAATCGCTTTTGCGGTAAAGCCAACAATGAAATTGCCGGAAGTCGGGTTTGGATATACGGTTAACCTTGAAACCAGCGAATTCTGCTCCTCAATGCCAATTCCATACCTGAAAGTAATCAATATCGTATCCGACTGGGTTCCATATTGATTGGTTACCCGGCAGTATACCTTCTTAACACCGTGTCCGGTGCCTGAGGAATCAACTTTGATGCTCTGGGTAAATTCACCGGTTGACCAAACATAGGTATCGAATGTTTTGGCATCAAGTGTAACAGTATCACCAGCAAGTACAGTGGTATCAGCACCCAGGTCAAGTACCGGATGGTCGCTCATAGGCAGGGCAAGGTCGAAGCGTTTTTTGAATTCCTGGTAAAATAAATTGCTGATACCAGCGTCATGAATTACAATCGAGTTTTCGTCATTGCTAACATTGGCCGCATCGCTCCAGTTATGGGATCCTGTCCATACGAATGGGTCTGAGGCTGTATTTGACTGGTCAATGATCATCATTTTACTGTGAAGTAAACCTTGTTCGTTATATTTACGGAAGTAGTTACCCAACGCCGCTCCAAGGTCGGCAACAACCCCGGCATCTGATGTTGACGGGTTGGTGATGATCACCTTAGAGGTAATACCGGCATTTTTGCGTGCGATAATGGCATCGCTGATGAGTCTACGGGTAATTAGCATGGTTCCAACTTCAAGATCGGAATTGGCGGTAGCAATATGATTAACGATCTGTTGATTCACGCCATCGCTTGGGCTGAAAAAGAGCTCAACCTGTTTGCCACCGATTACAAATTCGTGCGGCGTATTATCTGATTTTGCAGGGCCGAACTTCGCCGCGGCAGCATTTGGCACGGCGGTGGTTGATCCGAACATTTCGTTAAATTCGAGGGTGTATGCTTTTGCAAGACTGGCATCCTGGATAAAGAGTATATTGTTGGCATCGGTATTTATATTCTGGTCAGTCCAGTTGCAAGATCCGGTCCAGACAATGGGATCATTCTGGTTTGCAGATTTCCCATCAATGACCATGAATTTGTTGTGCATGATACCTGTGCCACTGGGTCTCGGTATTTTTCCGATCCCGGGGTTTAACACCTCCATGGCCGAATTATTGGTACTGCCGTCAGTAACAATCCTCACCACAACACCTCTTAAAAAGGCTGCATTGAGTGCACTGGCAATGCTGCTGATTCCTTCAACATTGAAATTGTATATGGCAATGTCGATGGTTTGCGTTGCACGGTTGATGTAGGCAATGCAGGTGTCATCAACTGCACGGTATATCTGAATAGCCTTTGGGCCGGTTGCAACAGTTGTATCGACGGGACGTGTAAAATAAGTTTTTATGCTTCCTGTCGAAGATGACTGGGTGACAAAGACTTTCAGCCCGGAGAATCCTGTATCAGGTGTTGCCACCGAAAAGGCCTGAACATAGACCAGATCTGCGGAGCTAAGCCCTGAAATATCCATAGCATGAGTCGTTCCGGTTCCGGAAACCGAGAGGTGCCCAAGTTCAAGTTTCGGGGTATGGCCGTAATACAATTCAGTGGTACCTGCGATGTTTGTATTCCAGCTAAACGAAAGCGCTGTTGTGGTTATATTGGAAACTGCAAGCGGGGTAGTGAATAAAATCGTACTTGCACTGATAATGTCATCCTGATCCCTGAGTAAAAGCTGATATCCTGCATTCGGGTCGGTATAATGGTACTGTGAACATATCCCGATTAAGGTTACTTTGTCGGCAGGAATAATTTGTCCGACAAGGTTTGAAGCGGTGTTAACACGTACCTGACAGGTTTCGCTACCAGCCGTAACGTTGTAATTGGTATTCCCGGAAAAAACCCCGCCGGCATTGGCAAATACAACATCGATCATCTTGATGAGCCTTCCTTCATATACCTCACTCATCTGAGCTGGAGTGAGGACAATGGGCGCCGGGAGAGCCTTTGGTGCAATCGCAGTGAACGAGCTGACAGGATCAAGCTCCAGCAGTTGATTGTAATTTTTCAAAACACCGGTAATACTAATGGAATCTCCCCTCAAAATGGTACTAAACGCATCTGTTTTATACCCTGCAATACCAGCCGTACCATCTTGTAAATACCGGATGGAATTTCCGAGTTCAGAACCGTTCGTCACGACACCACGCACTGTAACAGTTGTACCCACCGGCAAGGCCCTTGCCTCCGCGATATTGGTCTGAGAGAAACCCTGGCTTGCCAGGATCAAAAAAGAGAAAATTGATAACGCTATTTTTTTCATTTTATATTGGTTTTCAGATTTGTTAAGATAAAAAGGTAAGCGGGTGAACGGGTAAACGGGTGAACGGGTTAAAAAAAATTCATTTTGGTATTTTAATAGCTGAGTGCGATTGATACATTGAAGGTTCGTCCCTGGCCGAAGAAGACTCCGGCGGAGGCGGCATTAAAATCCTGGGTTGATGTTGAGTATGAGTCATTGTTCTTTGCATCGGAAATATAAGCCCTGTCAAGCAAATTAAGCACGGTGCCACGAATGTCAAGTTTAAAATGATTGAAGGTAAACCGGTATCCGGCATTAAAATCTACAAGATAATAAAGCGGGAGTCGCCACGAGTCACGGGGGTTGCCGTCTGCATCAAAACTATTCGGATATTTGACAGGGTCCAGCGTTGCCGGATCCATTTGGGAATAATTTTTGGCAAAAAGTGTCAAACTGCTTGAAACATACAGATATTTGATAATTTCCCAGCGCACGCTTTCCATAAATTGGAATTGTGCTGCATCTCCGACATGGATCCCTTTGGCATTAAAATTAATAGGATAACTGGTGGCCCCGGTTGCGTCATAACCGATGTCATGAACTTCCGAAGTCCATCTCCAGTCGCCCCACGATGCTACCTGATCCCATTGAAGTGAGGCTACCGGCTTCCATCCGAATTCAATTTCAATTCCTGTGTGCAGTGCATCGATTCCGACTGTGTTTCTTGGCAGATTATCGCCCTCAACGCCGCCACCCATCAGTACGTCAAGTGGTTTATTATTCCATTTGGTGAGGTATCAATTAATATTCAGGGCCACCTTTTTTGAATTGTAACTATACCCAACTTCTATCGCTTCGATGATCTCGTTTTTGGCATTCTGAGCCTCCAGGTTGGCATTGTTAAATACATTTGTGAATCGTGGAGCTTTGGAAAGATATCCGAGGTTCATGAAAACATTGTTCCGGCTATTGATGTTATAATTGGCGCCAACTTTGACTGTGAACCCACCGAATGTCTTCCATCTCGTCTCTGCCGTCCTGGCCTCAGGTGAATGGTTATCATAGGCCGTAGCGTTCAAGATGTACTGGGTTGAGTCCCCGTTTTTCACGAAAACAGTATCGTATGAAGTATAGGTTGAGTCACCACGTTTAAATTGGTAAGTCAGGTGCTTTGAACCGTTATAATAAAAGATATCACTGTCCCCGACAGCCATCGCATAGGTATTTCCATCGATTAAAAGATCCTTTTTCTTAAAGTAATCTATTCGCTTGTAGGCAGATAACGCAGCAGTGACATTCAAAAAGACATTCCAGTTTCCTTTTTTGAATTCCAACTGCGCAAAAAGACCTCCCCAATTAACCAAGGCATCGTTGTTGTAATAAATCTTGTCACCCTCAACCAATTTCTTAAAACTACTTTGATTTTGGTTCGAATTATCCCGGATATAATTTCCGCCCAGAAGATCAAATACCTCAGCATAATGCTGTGCTTTGTAGGTTCTCAAATCCAAACCGCCAGAAAGGTTCCATGCCGAACTTATCTCCCATGAAAAAGTTGACAACAGCCCGTACCACCTGTGATTGTTCATGCTGGCCCGGATGATTCCCATCGACTGATATTTTGGCTTCCCTAATATCGATTCTGTCATATTCTCGTCATAATACTTTTGGTAATCGATCTGACCTTTGGAATCTGTAATGAAGGTCGATGCATTGTACGCTCCACTTTTAGTTGTAGCAAAATTCCCGGTTCCACCACCGGTTCCGATCGAGGCATACAGGATATTGGACAGATAAAATTTATCATTGACACGCCAGAAATCACGCAAACTCAGTTGGGGCTTAAAATAGAAGTTTAACGATTGGGTAAGGTTCTCGGTTGAATGGTAAACCCTTGTAGGCTGACCTGATTCATCATTCGGGCCATAAGTCCAACGGTTCACCTGCCCCCAGTTTGAGTTGTAACGAAGGCCATAATCAGCAGCATTTTTTGAAACATCTACACCTAATTCCGCTGCATAGCTTTTATCAAAGGTTCCGATTGATTTCATATAAGCTCGCTGGGCGTGCTGTTGCGGAGCCCCCATGGCAGAAAATGTCAGCGTATGATGGCCAAGTTTTTTATCAATGCGGATGTAACCAAACCAGCCTTTTGTCCAGGTATTGTCGACCCAGCCATTGCCCTGTTTGTATGATCCTGCAAATGTAATCCCCCAACCGTGTTTCATCTGGCCGGTTGTAATGCCTAATGATGTCCGTAAATAGCCATCACTGCCGACCTCTTGCTTGATACTGGCACCAAGGTTTGCGTCAATGCCTTTCGTAATAATGTTCATGGTACCGCCAACAGATGGCAAGGCTAGCTTTGATGCGCCAAGTCCACGTTGCACCTGAATACTCCTTGTTACGGCATCGAGTCCAAACCAGTTTGACCAGTACACCCAGCCATTTTCCATATCGTTGACCGGGATGCCGTCGATCATAACGGCGAGGTTGCGCTGGTTGAATCCCCTGATGTTTATGCGCGCATCGCCATCACCACCACCCTGTTGTGTTGCGTAAACACCGGGTGTTTTATTCAGAATCATCGGAATGTCACGGGATGCAAGCTCTTCCTGGAGCTTGATGGGCTGAACCGACGAAAAGGCAACGGGTGTCTCCCGGGTTTTTGCCACATCGGCAACTACCTCGACTTCAGTCAGGGTCAATGTTTTTAACTGAAAGTTCTGTGTCAGGTCTGTAGCCTGCATTGTAATTACAGCCTCCTGTGGCAAATAACCAACGTAGGATACTTTAAAATGGTAGCTTCCCGCATCCAGTTTGATGTAATAACGGCCATCCATATCGGTGATCACTCCTTTGCCATCTCCGTAAGAGATAGTCGCACCAATCAGGGTTTCTCCCGAATTTGCATCTGTAACAACCCCCCGCACCTGGTGTTTCTGTGCAAACAGCAGGAACGGCAATAAAATGGCAAAAAATAGAATGGTAAAATGTTTCGTCATAGGTCCAGGAATTTGATGGTTTGGGATCGTAGAGACGGGGCATGCCCCGTCTCTACATCTACCACGTAACAACAATCGGACATACCTGTCTGGTTGCCCCAATGCAGATACGGGGCATGCCCCGTATCTACAGAATGTTTTATTGAACGATTATTTTTTTAATCACCGATTGGTTGTCACCGAATATAACCCTGACCAGGTAAACACCTTCCTGGAGGTTATCCATCAGAACGTTGACTTCCATTTGACGAGAACCAAAATCGCGGAAAAATACCGATTGTCCTAAAATTGACACAACCTCAACAGATGCAATCGGCTGTGCGGCCTGAACCGTGAACTGGTTGTTGGAAACCGGATTGGGTGTAATGGCAACATGCTGTCCTATTGTCACAGATCCGATTCCTGAAGAGTTTTTGCAATCGCATGTATGAAAGCCCAGGCTGTCAAAGAAATTGGCGGGAAGGGAATCATATTCCAGCAAAGCATAAAAACTGTTTGGGACACCGCCGGTGGAGGTGTTGCCATATGTAATCATGGTGGCAATATCCACACCATGCTTGATACCGTGTTTGCGCACAAGGGTTTTGCTTTTTGTCAGGTATGCTCCGGTGCCGGTAACGTAAGGCTTGGTGTCTGTCCATGCTCCGGATGGATTATAATTTGGTGGTCCCTGCCAGTTGCTTGGACGGACACCGATTTCTCCAAAAATATCAATGTCTTTCCATGTATTGTTGGGTTGTTTTTTCTGGAGTGAAATGGCATCATCGCCATTCCAGAAAATACAATTTCCCCCTGGGGTTGGAGGAGTAGTACCGTATGCATAGGGTGCGAGCCAGGTTGCTTTTTTCTTCAACCCTGCCCAAACCATGGTATCCTGTCCGGCAGGAATTGTATCCTGAATAACAACCATCACCTTAAAAGCATCGATGGTCCCCATCGGATAAACCACATACTGAATATCCTCGTTGGAGAGTGAACTGCCATTTGACCAACGAATAATCCTGTATTGATTATCAACGACGATCGGGGCAGAGGTCGGATTGTAAATTTCCAGGCCTTTGTTGTTGTTCCAGCCTTCTACGTATTCCGAAATAAACAGATCGGAACAGTCGGTTTGGGCAAAAATTGCACCTGCAGATAACAGGGCGGTAATAAAAAGTAGAAGTTTTTTCATATATTTGTGTTAAAGGGTTACTATGCGAATATCAGGAACAAAATTAAGAAAAGTAAGGGCAGCCCGCGATAAGTAATCAATAAATGTTAGTAACTTTTGAAATTTGGAATGTTTCCAATTTGACAATGGCCTCATTGATTCCGGGGATATCACGGAAAGTCATGAATAATTTATTTTTATCTTCAGTCATTTTACCCCATCCAGGATTAATTTTCATAAATTCAAGAATGGCCGTGAATTGCTCCGATTGGAAATAGGTTGATTCGGGATTGTTGATAAAATAGGCCGTCAGCCGATTATTTCGGAGAACAAGCTTTTCGAATCCGATCCTGCGGGCTAACCAACGCAATCTGATGGTATGGAACAACAGTTCTGTTTGTTTTGGTATCGCCCCGAAACGATCGATCATCCGTTCCATAAACATCATAAGATTTTCCTCTGTGTCGAGGGAATCCAACTCTTTATAAAGGTTAAGCCTTTCGGTAATGTTGGAGATGTAAAAATCGGGGATTAGAATTTCCAGGTCGGTTTCGATGACACATTCCTTCACATATTCCTTGGGCAGGTGTGAAGGGAATAAATCCTTGAAATCGGTGTCTTTGAGTTCAAGCAACGCTTCATCCAATATCTTCTGGTACATCTCATAGCCGATTTCGGAGATAAAACCGCTTTGTTCGGCTCCCAGGATATTCCCGGCCCCCCGGATATCGAGGTCGCGCATGGCGATGTTAAAACCACTGCCAAGGTCGGCAAACTCTTCGATGGCGCGCAAACGTTTACGTGCTTCGTCAGTGAGGGCCGACATGGGCGGAGCCAGAAGGTAACAAAAAGCTTTTTTATTGGAACGCCCTACCCTGCCCCGCAACTGATGCAGATCGCTTAATCCGTAATGGTGAGCATCGTTGATAATAATGGTGTTCACGTTTGAGATATCCAGACCCGATTCGATGATGGTAGTGGCGATCAGCACATCATATTCTCCTTCAATGAAATCAACCATCACCTTCTCAAGTTTGTGCCCCTCCATCTGCCCGTGGGCAACAGCCACTTTTACCCCGGGAACCATGCGCTGAACCATAACCGATATATCCATGATATTCAGCACCCGGGTTGTTACAAAAAAGACCTGTCCTCCCCGCGAAACCTCAAATGTAATGGCCTCTTTGATCACCTCCTCGCCGAAGGGATGGATCTCGGTTTGCACCGGATACCGGTTTGGCGGCGGCGTATTGATGATGGAAAGATCGCGGGCACCCATAAGCGAGAACTGCAGAGTTCGCGGGATAGGTGTCGCTGTAAGGGTGAGGGTGTCGACATTTACCCGAAGCATCTTCATCTTTTCCTTTGCCCCTACACCGAATTTCTGTTCTTCGTCCACGATGAGCAATCCCAGGTCATGGAATTTAATATCCTTGCTGAGCAGCCGGTGGGTCCCGATGAGGATATCGATTTTCCCGGTTTCCAGATCGAGGAGCAATTGCTTTTGATCCTTGGCCGATTTGAACCGGTTGATGTAATCGACCCTGCACGGGAATGACTTCAGGCGATCGGAAAATGTTTTAAAATGCTGCAAAGCCAGGATCGTGGTAGGTACCAGGATTGCCACCTGTTTACTCTCTGCCACCACTTTAAAAGCCGCACGGACTGCAATTTCTGTTTTTCCAAAGCCGACATCGCCACAAATCAGCCTGTCCATGGGATAGGTTTCTTCCAGGTCTCTCTTTACATCAACCGTGGCCTTAATCTGATCTGGCGTATCCTCAAAGATAAAAGAGGCTTCCAGTTCCGTCTGCAGGTAGGTATCAGGCGAACAGGCCAGTCCGGTTGACGCACGGCGCTCTGCATACAGTTTGATTAATTCCTTCGCAATATCCTTGACACGGCTTTTCGTTTTATTCTTAAGTTTGTTCCAAACGTCCGATCCAAGCCGGTTAAGCGAAGGAGCTGTACCCTCCTTGCCGATGTATTTTGAAATGCGGTGAAGTGAATGAATGCTTACGTAAAGTAAATCATCATTCTTGTATATCAGTCTGATAGCCTCCTGCTCTTTGCCATTGTTGATGATCTTTTCCAATCCGTCGAACCGCCCCACTCCATGATCAATGTGCGTCACGAAATCACCCGGACGTAAATCATACAGGTCTTTCAGTGTTAGCGCCTCTTTTGAGGTATAACTCTCACGCAGATGGAATTTGTGATAGCGTTCAAATATCTGGTGGTCAGTATAGCAGGCAAGCTTAAGATCTTTGTCGATGAAACCCTCATGAAGTGAGAAGTTCAGGGTGCCGCTTAACGGGAGATATGTGGCGGATGATGCGTGATTGGTGATGGTGAGCTCATCATTACTTTTTGACGCAATATCTTCAAAGATGCTTTGCAACCGTTCTGCCTGCTTTTGATTATCGGCTAACAGAAAATTCCTGAAACCATGGTCAGCATTCCTGTGTAAATCCTGTAACAACAAATCGAAATTCTTGTTAAACGATGGTTGAGGGGCTGTATTAAAAACCACAGGCCGGGCAGTTTTAAAATAGTGCTGCTGACCAAATTCCACGCTGGAAAAATCGAGCAGTGCTTTCAGGAATTCACTTCCGTGCACCAGCAATTCGCTGGCTGGTTGCATTTCCATGAAATGCGCCATCGATCCTGCATCATCAAGCCATACGGTTGCTTTTTCGGGAAGGAAAGCAAACAAAGATTCGTAAGCGATTTTTTTTTCTGCATTTACCCGGATGTCAGGAACGATGGTTATTTCACTCATTTTCCGGATGGAGAGCTGGCTGGAAGGGTCGAAGCTGCGTATGGTTGCAACGTTGTTTCCGTTGAATTCAATTCGAAAAGGATGATCGCTGCTGAAAGAATATACGTCAATTATTCCGCCACGAAGGGAAAATTGACCGGGTTCGATCACGAAATCAGCGCGTTCGAATTCATACTCCAACAGCAGATCAAGCACAAATTCCATGTTAACCTGCTCCCCGACAGAAAGCTTCAGTGTGTTTTTTTCGAGGTATTTTTTATTGACCACCTTTTCGGTTATTGCCTCCGGATAACTCACGATGATGAACTTCCGTGCACGGCTGTTCAGTTGATTCAGCGCCTCGGTGCGTGAAAGCAATCCCTGGTTGTCTTTTATCCCTGTCTGGAACCCGCGTTTAAATGAGGATGGGAAATAAAAGACCCGGTCACCAAAGATCTGCTGAAGATCGTTGAAGAAATAGGCTGCTGATTCTTTGTCGGGAAGCAGCACAAGATGTACCTGAGTTGTTGAATCATACACGGCCGCCATCACCAGCGAACGGGAAGAACCCACCAGACCCTGAAGGTGAAGGCGAAAGCGCTTAGGCCCCTCCCTAAATCCCCCCCCTACCAGGGAAAGACTTATCTCCCCTTCTCCTTGAGGAGAAGGGGTCAGGGGGTTGAGGTTCCTTTCACCATAATACCCGACAATCTCCTTTACGGGGGGACTTTCCTTGAATAGCGATAGCAGTTCGGCGGGGTTCAATCGACGCTTAATCGATTTTGAAATCGGGTGAATGTTCCTTCATCAATTGCTCGGCTTTTTCAACCATATAAACGGGTCCGACAAACAAGGGCGAACGTTCATGCAATGATCCCGGCTGGATATCGAGAATGCGGCGGAATCCGTCGGAGGCCTTGCCGCCGGCCTGTTCCGCCAGAAAGGCCACAGGGTTGCATTCGTAAAGCAACCGGAGTTTGCCTCTTCTGTTTTTTGTAGTACCAGGATAAAGGAATACCCCGCCCCTGATCATATTGCGGTGAATATCGGCAACCATCGACCCGATATACCGTGTGGAGTAAGGACGATGCGAGGCATCATCTTCTTCCTGGCAATAATGGATGTATTGTCTGACCCCTTCAGGAAAAGAAAAATAATTGGCTTCATTGATCGAATATATTGTACCCACTTCAGGATACTTCATATCCGGGTGACTTAAAATAAAAAGACCCACCGAAGGATCAAGCGTAAAACCATTGACACCATAACCGGTAGTATAGACCAGCATTGTTGAAGAGCCATAGATTACGTAGCCTGCGGCAACCAGGTTGCGTCCGGGTTGCAGAAAATCTTCGAGGGTAGCGGCTCCCCGAACAGTACGCCTGCGATAAATGGAAAACAGTGTGCCTATGGAAACGTTCGATTCAATATTCGACGAACCATCAAGCGGATCCATGGCTACCACATATTTTCCGTGTTTTGAGACATCATTGTCAAGGATGATGATGTCTTCATTTTCCTCAGAACCGATGGCACAGCATTGCCCGCCCGATTTGAGTGCTGCAATGAACTGATCGTTTGCGTACACATCTAATTTTTTCTGATCTTCGCCCTGCACGTTCACTTCACCGGCATAGCCCATCACCTCACCAAGTCCGGCACGGTTAACTTCACGGTTGACAAATTTAGCGGCGATGCCAATATCATTGAGTAAACGTGATAATTCGCCTGAAGCTTGCGGATATTCAGACTGTTGCTCAATAATGAACTCGGTAAGGGTCTTGAATTTCATACTCTTTGGGTTTAAGAACACAAAAATAGGTATTTCCATCGAATTCAATCTGACTTTTTCTTTACATTTGCGCCATGCACATCCAGATATTCAAATTTGGCGGCGCTGCAATAAACAGTGCTGCTGGGATAAAAAACGTGGCTGAAATCCTGAAAAAATTCACGGGCGGGCCTGTGGTGGTGGTTATTTCAGCTATGGGGAAAACAACCAATGCCCTCGAAGATGTATTGGAAAAATACATTCAGAAAGATCCCATCGCCGTTATTGAATCTTTTCAAAAGGTCAGGGATTATCATTTTGCAATTCTGGATGTCCTGTTTGCTGACAAAAACCATCCAGTATTCGGGGAGATCGATTCATTATTCAACCAACTCCGTGGATATATCCGAAGAGGGCATCTTTATTGTACAAACCAGCCGGACAGGGATTTTGAATACGACCAGATCGTCAGTTTTGGCGAGCTTTTTTCGTCGGCCATCGTGCATCATTACCTGGTGCTGCAAGGGATTTCCTCCCATCTTTTTGATGTCAGGGAGTTGATAAAAACAAACACAACTTACCGTGATGCCCGGGTAGACTGGGGCCTGACTCAACAACTGATCAGCAAAACAATCACCGGCTATTTCCAGGATTTCGCGGAGCAACGAATCATCGCACTTACCCAGGGTTTTATCGGAAGTGACCCTGACGGCAACACAACCACGCTGGGACGCGAAGGTTCGGATTTTTCAGCGGCAATTTTTGCTTTTTCGCTGCATGCAAAGGAAATGACTATCTGGAAGGATGTGCCTGGCGTAATGAATGCCGATCCAAAGCTTATGACGGATGCAGTGTGCCTTGAAACACTGTCGTATCGTGAAGCGATAGAGCTGGCATATTACGGAGCCAGTGTGATTCATCCGAAAACCATCAAACCACTTGAAAATGCCAGCATTGTACTCCATGTCAAATCGTTCCTGAATCCTGACCTTAGCGGAACAACAGTAGAAAATATCAAAGAATGGAAAATTCTTACCCCCATTTATATTCTGAAACAGAATCAGGTGCTGATTTCAATTTCACCCCGCGATTTTTCATTCATTCTCGAAGAAAACCTGAGTGAAATTTTCCGGATACTTGCCCTCTGTAGGGTAAAAGTAAATGTTATGCAGAATTCGGCAATCAGTTTCTCCATCTGTGTTGACAATGACCCTCACAAAATCAACTCCCTGATCTCACATCTGCAGCATGACTATGAAACCCGCTACAATCAAGGACTTGATTTGTTTACCATTCGTCATTATACCAATGATGCTGTCGCCCGGATCATCGAAGGCAGGAATGTTCTGATGGAACTCAGGAGCAGGAATACCTTGCAGGTAGTTCTTGGATTCAATGCAGGCAATGCATTGAATGCATTGAATGCAAACAATGCAGACAATGCAGGCAATTCAGACAATGCAGTAATTTAGTCAATTAATCATTATAGCTGTTCTTTTTGCATTATTTGCATTGCTTGCATTATTTGCATTGTCTGCATTGTCTGCATTGCTTGCATTGCTTGCATTTTCTTTGCTAGGGTATCACCACCGGGAAATCATAACGAAAGTCTTCGTATTCAGGTCTGACAAGGATGTTTGAAAGGAAATCACTATACGCATCCGTAAATGAGAACTTGCCAATGTCGTAGTAATCATCGGATAATGGTTTGTTTCCCACGGCGCCCATGTCAATTGAAGTCGTGTTGAACTCCTCCAATTCCACGTTGGGCACGATCCTCTTCATCACCGGCATCTGGCCATATTCTTCACGCAGCAACAGATCGACCACTTTATCGGCAAGCGTTGATGTCAACCGGCGATCATAATGCCGGCAATGTCCCGAACGCGGATAATAACCCGAAATCTGGGCACGGGAATCGATACCAAGTTTATTGCTGATTTCCGAAGCAACAATTCCACTTACACCTCCAAACCTGGGATGCCCGTATTCATCGACTTCTGAACTGGCATATACAACACCAAGTTTTCCGGTTTTTTCATCATACCAGCGGATCCCTTCGGAAACCGGAATGACAAGGCACTTCTTTTTCGAGTTCATGTATGCCTCTTTCACCGTTTCGAAAAACACCTCTTTCCGTTCTTTGGTAATTTCAAATTCAGGGATAAGTCCCAGTGTTGCACCACCAAACATGCAGGTACCGGTAAGCCAGCCTGCATCACGCCCCATCACCTCCATAACAATGATGCGTGAATGCGACTCAGCCGTGGTTTTAATACTTGCCGTAAATTCCATCATCGACAAGGCAGCAGAAGGAAAACCGGGACACAGTACTGCTTCAATGTCCTTTCCTTTATAATGGTGGATCGTCCTTGTACGGAGATCATTGTCGATGGTTTTAGGAAAGCCGATAACGGGGATGCCTTCTGTTTCAAAAAGTCGTTTGGCAGCGCCATTGGTATCATCTCCCCCGATGGTAACCAATACATCGATTTTATAACGTTCAAAGTTACGCAATACCTGTGGCACACGGCTTACAGGATTCTTTGCTGATGGGAAAGGGTTGGTGCGGCTCGAGCGAAGTGCCGTTCCTCCATAGTAGCCATCATAGGGTTGATTGGTGAGATCGACCACATCGCCATCACCCAGCAGGCCTTTCCATCCCTGGAGGATGCCATACACTTTAAACCCCAGTAACGATGCACGGTTCCGAATGGCTTCGATGCTTGAATTGATGGCAGGCGTATCGCCCCCACCCGATAAAATTGCTAACGTTTTTCCGTGAAACAGCTTATTCTCGTATTTCATATGTTAATAATTTCTATTTTAATGGTCACCTGGAATACCCATAATTATCATTCATGGTTTGCATGAACTTTGTTCTTATAGGTATTTCATATTTTAAATCTTTTCGTGGCGCAAACTTACATATTTTTTGGAAACTTCAGCTTACCCATCATTGACAAACCCCTGACGCCTTATTTGTCACTTGTCACTTGTCACTTGTCACTTGTCATTTGTCATTTGTCACTTGTCACTCGGATCTTTTCCACCAGCACCCTTGCAAGTTTTTCATTCGACTCAAATGTCCATCCGGCGATATGTGGTGTAAGCACAACATGATCCGAGGCTGTGAGATAACTGAGTTCCGGAGGTAACTCTGCTGACATTGTCTCAAAAGAGGTATCTTCATATTCCAGCACATCGAGTGCGACACCCTTAACTTTACCCGAAATCATGTTCGTTACCAGATCTGCTGTTCTGATAATTTTTCCCCTGGAAGTATTTATCAGCCAGATATTTTTCCGGAACCGCTTTAAAAATGAATCATCTACCATCCAGGTTGTTTCTTCTGTAAGCGGAACGTGAAGGCTCACAATGTCACTTTGATCAAAAATGGATTCCAGCGAAGTTTCGCAGGTATTTCCATCTGAATAGTTTTGTTTGTATTTGTCATAGGAGATCACCCTGGCCTCAAACCCTTTCAAACGCTGGGCAAAGGCACTTCCCATGTTTCCATAACCGATGATACCGATTGTTTTCCCCTTTATCTCAGTACCACGGTTTTCCTCCCTGATCCAGATTCCGCTGCGAACCTGACGGTCGGCACGGTTGAGATGGTTCAGCAGCGAAAGCAGCAACCCCAGGGTATGTTCACCAACGGCGTCGCGATTTCCTTCAGGGGAATTCAGGCAACGAATACCACGCTTTTCAGCATATACAACATCAATATTTTCCATGCCTGACCCGACCCTGGCAATGAATTTCAGATTGGTGGCTTTACCAAGAAATTCCTTGTCAAGCCTGATCTTGCTGCGGATGATGATGCCTGCATAACTTTCAGCCAACATTAAAAAATCATTCCTTCCGTAGTCAGGAAAAAAATCGCACTCAAAACCCATGGTCAATAACTCCTCCCTGATCATGGGATGAACGGAATCGATAAAGAGGACCTTTGGCATAGACAAAATGGTGAAATGGTGAATTGGTGAAATGGTGAATTGGTGAAAGAGTGAAATGGTGATGGATTTCCGACTTTTATGTTGCAAAGGTATCAGAGATTCTCATTTGCCAATCAGCTTTTTTGTACTTTTGCATCCCTAAATTTAAGCCTGTGTGGAATTTTCTGGTCAGAATCATATTACGAAACAGGATTGCGATTCTTGTAATTATTGCACTTTTAACAGCCTTCATGGGCTATAAAGCAACCCAGGTAAAGATTCAATATGAAAACGCCACGATCCTTCCTGCCAAAGATTCAACAAACCAGGTTTATCAAAATTTCATAAAACAATTCGGACAGGATGGCACTGTCATGTTTATTGGCATTGTCGACAACCGGTTTTTTCAGCTTGCCAATTTTAACAACGTCTATGATCTCACCGATTCCCTGAAAAAAATTCAAGGAGTGGCTGAGATCGTTTCTATCACGCGAATATACAATCTGGTAAAAAATGATTCGCTCAAAAAATTTGAATTTATTCCGATTTCGCCGCATAAACCCGGTAGCCAGCAGGAACTTGACTCCATGAAATCCCTGATCTATTCACTTCCGTTTTATGAAGGGCTGGTATATAACAAATCGACCTCTGCTTATCTGATGGCGCTGACGTTGGATAAAAAAACCATTAATTCAAAAAACCGTGACCGTCTGATTAATGATATCAGGGAAATGGTTGACCGTTTTACACAGAGGACGCAGGTTGAAGCACATTTTTCGGGACTGCCCTATATCCGTACCCTGGTTGCAAAAAAACTGGAAAACGAACTCAGACTGTTTGTTATTCTTGCCCTGTTGGTATCTGCCTTTTTCCTTTATCTATTTTTCCGGTCGGCCAAGGCAGTAATATTCCCAATGCTGATCGTGCTGATCAGTGTGCTTTTTGCACTGGGACTCATGGCCATTTTCGGATACAAGATTACCATGCTCACTTCGATCATTCCGCCTTTAGTTATTGTGATCGCGGTCGAAAACTGCATCTTCATCCTGAATAAATACCATTACGAATACAGCCATCACCATAACCAGGCCAAGGCGCTTTCACGAGTTATCCAGCGCATCGGTGTTGCCAATCTTCTTACCAATGCCGCCACCGCCACCGGTTTTGCCGCATTTATCATCACCAACAACAAACTGCTGGTCGAGTTTGGATTGATCGCAGCCATAAACATCATGATTATTTATGTCCTGTCGCTTACCCTGGTGCCGATCTTTTTCAGTTTTTTACCCCCTCCCAAAAGCAAATACACCAAGCATATTGAAGCCAGCCTTGCCAAATCGCTTATCGACAAGGCAGTTTTATGGGTTCAAAACTACCGGAATATCATTTACATCACCATGGGTGTTTGCATCGTGATTGGCGTGATCGGAGCACTCAGGCTGAAAACCAGCGGAACCATCGTGGACGATATTTCAAAACACGATCCCATCTATAAGGATATGATGTTTTTTGAAAAACATTTTAAAGGGATCATGCCGCTTGAGATTACCGTTGATACAAAAAAGAAGAAAGGGGTGATGAATCTCGCCACCCTGAAAAAAATAGACCGTTTGCAGGATAGCCTTAAAACATATAAAGAGCTTTCCAAAGCTTTATCCATCGTCGAAGTGATCAAAACAGCCAAACAGGCTTTTTACGGAGGTGATCCTCAATTTTATACATTACCCAATTCCAACGAACTAACCTTCATGGCGAGCTATATACCGTCGTTCAAATCGAAGAAACGGTCATTATTAAGCAATTTCATTGATTCGACCTATCAGGTTACCCGCATCAGTGTGCAGATGGCCAATGTGGGCACCAAAAAGATCGACAGTATTCAGCAAAGCCTGAAACCAACCATCGATTCCATATTCAACCCGGCAAAGTATAAGGTCACCATAACAGGTATCAGTGTAGTGTTTTTAAAAGGTACAAATTTCCTGATCCGGAATCTTTGGGAGAGTATCGCCCTGGCCATCGTGGTTATTGCCATGCTGCTGGCCTTTCTTTTCACCTCCTGGCGGATGATTCTGATTTCGCTGATCCCAAATCTCATTCCCCAGCTTATGACCGGTGCACTGATGGGTTTTGCAGGGATACCGATAAAACCTTCCACGATCCTGATCTTCAGCATTGCCCTTGGAATTTCGGTTGATAACTCCATCCAGTTCCTGTCGCGTTACCGGTTACAACTGAGACAATCGGGACACAACATCCCATCGTCTGTTATTTCAGCATTGAAGGAAACAGGATACAGCATGATTTATTCTTCCACTGTCCTGTTCTTCGGATTTGGTATCTTCGTTCTTTCCACTTTTGGCGGCACCCAGGCCCTGGGGTTCCTGATTTCTTTCACTTTGCTGGTGGCAGGGTTGCTCAACATGCTGGTACTGCCTTCCATGCTGCTGACCCTTGACAAATGGAGTACTACCAAATCATTTGAAACACCGCTGTTAGATATTTATGAAGAACAAACCGACATTGACCTTAACGGTATAGAAATTGGGGATGAGGAAAAAAGTTAAACCCTCACCCAACATCCTCTTCTCCTTTGAGAGGCGGTGAATGTGGTGAAATCAATTAACGCTAAATATTTTCATATGAAAGGAATCATTTTAGCCGGAGGAGCAGGGACACGCCTCCATCCGTTGACCCTGGCAGTCAGCAAACAACTGATGCCGATTTACGACAAACCTATGATCTATTATCCGCTATCGGTGCTCATGATGGCCGGGATCAAGGAGATTCTCATTATTTCAACCCCCACCGACCTTCCAAATTTCAGACAACTGCTGGGCGACGGAAAAGCACTGGGATGCTCTTTTTCCTATGCTGTACAAGCTATTCCCAATGGTCTGGCTCAGGCATTTGTTATTGGCGAACCCTTTATTGGAAAAGATAAAGTGGCCCTCGTACTCGGGGATAACATTTTCTTTGGCACCGGACTTTCACAACTTGTACAGGACAACAACGATCCGCAAGGGGGCGTCGTTTTTGCCTACCATGTAAATGATCCTGAGCGTTACGGAGTTGTGGAATTTGACGAAAATTTCAAAGCCCTTTCGATTGAGGAAAAACCCAGGGAACCTAAATCTAATTTCGCTGTCCCCGGGTTGTACTTTTATGACAATTCAGTAATTGAAGTGGCAAAGAACATCGCACCAAGCCAGCGCGGTGAATATGAAATCACCGATGTAAACCGCTGGTATCTTGAACAGGGCAAACTGAAAGTGGGGGTTTTGAGCCGGGGCATTGCCTGGTTAGATACAGGAACCTTTGAATCGTTGCTTCAGGCTGCTCAGTTTGTAGAAGTGGTCCAAAACCGCCAGGGACTGAAAATCGGATGCATTGAAGAGATCGCATACCGAAAGCAATTCATCACCAGGGAACAACTGAATGAGATAGCACGCCCTTTGCTAAAAAGCGGCTATGGACAGTACCTCATTAACCTGACCGACTGAAAAGGTCAGAATAGTTTAAAGTATTGCATCTTTTAAGTCATTTTTTCACCATTTCACTATTTCACCATTTCACCATTTCACCATTTCACCATTTCACCATTTAGGATGTTCTCCACCAAAGTACTGCAACAACGCATCGCCGATGCATTTTCCACTACCAGGTTTGTTCGTGAACCGGAACGGCTTTATGAGCCGATTGCGTATGCCCTGGATTTGGGTGGAAAGAGGCTACGCCCTGTGTTGGTACTGTTGTCGTGCGACCTCTTCGGTGGTAACATTGAAGAGGCTGTTTTCCCGGCGATGGGCGTTGAAATTTTTCACAATTTCACCCTGTTGCACGACGACATCATGGACAATGCCTTGTTGCGTCGTGGCCGGGAAACGGTGTTTCAAAAGTGGGATGAAAATACCGCCATACTTTCAGGCGATACCATGTTTGTAATTGCCTACGAATACGTTGCCAAAACCGATCCTGCATTGCTTCCGCAAGTACTGGGTCTCTTCAACGACACTGCGCGCATGGTTTGTGAAGGACAACAATATGACATGAATTTTGAAACCCAGTCGAGCATCAGCCTTTCCGATTATATGATGATGATACGGCTGAAAACCGCTGTCCTGGTTGCCTGCAGCCTGAAATTAGGTGCTATTCTTGCCAAAGCTGATCCCGCTGATGCTGAAAAAATTTATGAGTTCGGCATTGAATTGGGTCTTGCATTCCAACTCCAGGACGATTTTCTGGATGCATTCGGGGATACTGCCAAGTTTGGAAAGGCTATCGGTGGGGACATTACCACCAATAAAAAAACTTTCCTGTATCTGAAAGCATTTGAACAGGCAAAAGGAGACATTCTGATTAATCTGACAAATTACTTTTTCAGCAATGAAATCAGCGGGTCACAAAAGGTAAATGGAATCATAGACATCTATCGGAAGCTAAAGATCAATGAAATCACCAGTCGTGAAATTGAATATCATTACAGGAAGGCTTTGGGAATTCTTCAATCCTTTGGATTCAACCCGGTAAGGACCAGTGAAATGGTTGGGTTGATGGAAGAGATGTTGGGGAGGGAAAGTTGAATGGTGGACAATGGGATAAGAGATTTTAGATCTTAATTTTTCATTCATTCCTTTTAATTTTACACCTTAATGGTAAAACTATACCAAGAAATAAAATGAAGTAAGATCTCAATAAGGAAATGTATGAAAAAGAAGATATTGATTTTTTTAGGATTTTTTCTATTGCACCTGCAGCCATTTGCGCAACAGGGCATGCTCATCTACCCTATTAATCTGGAAAATGATCATGCGAAATCCATTTTTAAAAGTCTAAAAAAAGCGGCTTCAGAAAACCTGTGTCAGATGCAGTCACAAGATTCCTGGGTGCCTTTAATTAGTAAAGTAGGCACAGACTTTATTTCAGGGGCAACAGTTGCTCCCGACAAGTACTTTGTATATTTGAATTGGGATGCTGAATCAGGTATTTTCTATATTATAGGAATTACTCCAAGGGTTGCTTACCTCGGGCTTGCTGACAGAGCATTTAAAATCAGAGCTCCATATTTTAGAATCAGTGATTTTGAAAATTGGCTTTTGGAGGAGGATTTGAGTTATATCCGGTCAATGATTAAAAATGGTTTTTATCAGTTTATCAATAGCAAGACTTCTACCAGTTTTAAGACAGATTTTGACCGTTATTTTTACGCGATAAGAGAACGTGACCGGCTGGACCCTCCCGATACCAATGCCACTGCCAATCCACTTTTAGACTATTCGCCTGCTATAAAAGTGGAATGTCCGGTAAGTGTAAGAACCTTCCCGTTAAAGAAACAATTTCTTTCACAATTTCCGACTTCCTGGCTAAAATCAGCCATTATTAATGCAATGGCAGAAGGGAAGGTCCACTGTTATGAAAATCCGACATTGACAATTCCGATAACGTTTCATGAGTCAGGTTTATCCAGGGCTGATTATAATATTCCATCTGACAGCATATTCTTAACAGAAACATGGGTGTTTCACGAATGCCTTTATGGATCTGATAAAGTCTACGAACATGATTACAACACTGTTTTCGGTTCATTTAAGAAAAAGTATTTTTCATTAGGGATACAAAAAAAGGATAAAACTGTAATTTGGACCATCTTCGATGAGGTGGTAAATATCCCTGACACTTTTTTCTATGACAATAAACTATTCCGGATCATTTATTTGCAGTATTTTGAATCCGAATTTATGAATCAGTTAGGAATCACGCTCATTGACCATTAGGAAGTTGAATCTTATAGGGTTACAGGTCACAACTCACTTTACCCTTCCAGAATTTCCAACTCATAATTAAATTCCTCCCAGCGTTTCATTTCTCTTGCCAGGGCACTTTTTATATCCTCATACGATTTATAAAGGCTTCCGTCCTGTATCTGTTTCTGGAATTTTTCAGGATCGCCCAACATGCCCTCTTTGACCTTCATTTCTGCTTCCAGCCGCTCAATCTCCGATTCACACTTCACAATCTGGGTCTTCACTTTTCTGATTTCCTTATCGCTCTCCTTCCGCTTTTCCCAATTGATCTTGTTTTGTGAAACCTGCTCTCCTTCAGTCTGAGTGGCAGTTTTTTGCTGAGTGGCCTCCAGTTCGCTCAGCGTCCGTAACCGGCGTTGCTCCAGGAAATCATAAATATCCCCCAGATACTCTTTGACCATCCCATGCCGGAATTCAAATACACGGTTGGTCAGACCTTGTAAAAAATCACGATCATGTGATACAATGATGAGGGTGCCATTGTATTGAAGTAAAGCACTCTTCAACACATCTTTCGACCGCATGTCAAGGTGGTTGGTCGGCTCGTCAAGAATCAGGAGGTTGGCCGGTGTAAGCAACAGTTTCGCCAGCGACAACCTCGATTTCTCACCTCCCGAAAGCACCTTTACCTTCTTTTCAATATCGTCGCCACTGAACAAAAAACCACCAAGGATACCCTTTATCCGTGCACGAATGTCGCCAACAGCAATATCATCGATGGTTTTAAAAACGGTTTTCTCGGGATCCAGGTAATCACTTTGGTTTTGTGCATAGTAACCAATCACAACATTGTGACCGAATTTCAATTCCCCCGTGAAATCAACAAGCCCGGTTATGACTTTCGACAGGGTGGTTTTACCCTCGCCGTTTTTTCCTACAAAGGCGATGCTGTCATTTTTTATGACAGAAAAAGACAAATCATTTAAAACACGTTTCTGCGGATAATCCTTGCAAATATTTTTACCCTCCAGGATGATCTTCCCTGAGTGGGGTGCGGGTGGAAACCGGAAGCGGATGCCCGATCCATCAACCATGTCAACCTCCACAAGATCTATCTTATCAAGCAGTTTAATCCGCGATTGTACCTGCTTCGCTTTGGTGGCTTTCGAACGGAAACGTTCAACAAAACGCTCAATCTGGCGAATCTGGCGTTGCTGGTTATTGTGCGTGGCAAGCTGGCTTTCCATGCGTTCTTCACGCATTAAAACATATCCTGAATAATTGGCCTTATAATCATAGAGCTTCCCCATGGAAATCTCAATTGATCGCTTGGTCACATTATCCAGGAAAGCCCGGTCGTGTGAAACCAGCACAACAGCCCCTTTGTAATTGGCAAGGAATTCCTCGAGCCACTGAATTGAATCGATATCCAGATGGTTTGTGGGCTCATCCAGTAATATAACATCATGCTTTTGAAGCAGTATCTTGGCAATTTCGACGCGCATCTGCCAGCCACTGCTGAAGGTTGACATCACCCTGGTAAACTCCTCCCGTTCAAATCCCAGGCCATTCAAAACCTTTTCAATATTCACGTGAATTGCCTGCCCGCCTATCAGGTGGTAACGCTCCAGCGCATCTGAATGCTTTCTGATGAGTTTGTGATATCCTTCCGATTCGTAATCCGTACGCTCATTGATCTGTTTCTCAAATAAGGCTATTCTTTCCTCTAATTGAACAACTTCAGTAAAAGCATTCATGGCCTCTTCCACCACACTTCGTTCACTATGCGACTCCATTTCCTGTGGGAGGTAACCTATTGAATAACCCTCGGGCAGTATTACATCCCCTTCGTCTGCCTTTTGCAGTCCCTTGATAATTTTCAACAGTGTTGACTTCCCTGCACCATTTTTGCCTACGAGGCCGATGCGGTCTTTATCGTTGATGATAAACGATATATGATCGAACAGCGATTCACCCCCAAACTGGATCGATAGATTGTTTATTGAAACCATAGATGATGCAAAGATAGGAATAGATTTTGGATGCCGGTGAAGGGGTCAGGGAGATGAAGAATAAATGGAAAAGGCCGGTTAAAACCAGCCTTTTCCAAAAAAATCGGTTTAGAAATTAGTGTGTCACCGTGATCTTCACAGTGCGGATTCCTTCTGTGGTCGAAACCTTTACAAAGTATACGCCAACTTTGTATGCCGAAACATTGAGTTTCGCGATTTTGGAATCAACATTGCTGCTGGTATAAACCGTTTGACCTACAAAGTTCATGACATCTACACCGGTGATGGTGTAATCGCTCTTAATATTAACCAATTCCGTTGCAGGATTCGGGTAGATCATGATCTGACCGTTGCCGATTTCGGTAATACCTACATGCGGGAACAGTACGGTTACTGTATCGCTGCCTGGTGATTCGCAAAGGAAGGTGTTGGGTACGGTATCATTGTATACGGCGGTAACATAATATTTGTATGTTCCGATACCTGTTAAAGGAAGAATGTTCGTATAGGCTGTTGCGCTGAGCGGAGTATTGTTCAGCTTATAATAAGGTACCAAACCGGTTGAATCGGTACGCCATACATTATAGCCCTGCAGTGAGGCACTTGATCCGTTATTCGGGAACAACATGCCAACGCCCGGATGATTGTGGGTGTCTTGGCTGGTAATATTACCGGCTGCTAATTCAGGAACTACGTGTTTGTTACCTCTTGTTGACATTGGATTTTCACCCGGCATGATTGAGAAGGATTTCTTATCCTTACCATTCATAAAACCATTAGCTCTGTTAAGGAATACTCCCGGAGGAATACCATAAGAACTAACTGTTGCCCATGTAGCATTGTCATAAAGCATGGCATAATCATCGGCTGCATGAGGTCCGTTTTCATCATAAGCTTCAAATAGAGGTCTTACACCGCTATTGATCATATGAACCATTCCATAGAATGTTCCGCTGAAAGGAACTGAAGGCACCTCAATATTCATCCATACACCGTCCTGCTGTGTAAAAGGAGCAGAAGTACCAAGAAGATTATATGATGCGTCGAATACGGCAAATGTTGCAGTAGTAGCACCGGCAGCTCCGTTATTCCAGAACATAACATCAAATGATGTCAGATATCCGCTTGAACCAGCGGCCAATGGGAACATATTGCCAGTAAAGATATCAGGAATTCCACTTGGAGGAGAAATTCCGTCTTCGTAAGTACCATCATCCCAAATAATTGTGAATGGTATTGCGGTTACACAGTTCGGTGCTGTCCACGTCAGATTCACGGTATTGTGCGACTCTGTATAGGCTAAAGCTGTCGGAGGAGTACAAACTGCATAAACATTGATGTTGTCAACATACCAGTGGAGAATATCCAATGATTTGGCTCCATTTGCACGGAAACGAACCTTGAAGGCTTTGCCAATGGTCGATTTCAGCTCAAAATGAGTACTTGTCCAGTTTACATCACCGTTATTGGCATATTCCACTACTTTTTTCCAGGAGCCACTAACAAATTCTTCAACTGTAAGATATTCTTTTCCAGTATGGTTGCGGTCGAGAAGTTTATAGTCAAAGTCAAGATAAATCCTGGCACAGGTATAAGGAGCTGCGGTCAGTGTAAGTGTGGTAAGGGTGTCATTGTAATTGGTTTTTGCAGGCTGCCATGAGAAATCGGCGGTTGGTGCCGGGTTCCCAAATCCTGAATTTACACTCCAGTTACCGTGATTATCCCAGTTGTTGTAAGTAAATGTTCCAAGATCCCATGGTTCATAGAATGGTAATGGACGGCCATAGTTGATAACAACCTCAACAGGTCCTGCTGCCATTGAATTATCGTGGCCGGGAGGAACAGGGCTTACATCATAATAACCTTTTACGGTATATTGATAAACTCCGGGATTCAGGTTGTAATCATAGAATTCCAGCGTATTCGGGTTGTTGATATATCCGTTCGGGGCAAGAACACCATCACGGTATACA
>CAIYES010000211.1 GCA_903925275.1 uncultured Bacteroidales bacterium | reverse complement strand
GTATAATCTAACATCTGATAATAGTTTGTGCAACACGGGCTTATTATCTGCGAGAAAAACCATATCATCAGCATACCTGAAGTAATATTTGACATGTTTATCCTCCTTGATCCAGTGATCAAAATAGGTGAGGTAGAAGTTGGCAAAGTACTGACTGAGGTAATTACCTATTGGTAAACCATCAGTACTGTCGATTATTTCATCCAATAACCATAATAGGTCATTGTCTTTTATTTTTCGTCTGAGTAATTGTTTCAGGATGTCATGATCCACGTTTGGATAAAACTTCCTGATGTCTATTTTTAAACAATATTGAGTGCCTGAAACATCGTTTAATGCATATTTAAGAACTTTAAAAGCTGCATGTATTCCTTTCCCTTTTATGCAGCTGTAGGTGTCAGCTGTGAACGTTGACACAAAAACACGCTCTAACACGTTCATCACCGCATGATGGGTGATCCGGTCAGGGAAATATGGCAATCGAAATATAATGCGTTCCTTTGGTTCGTAGATAGTAAATGTGGTGTAATTGGATGTTCTGTAGGTTTTAGATTTAAGCATCTCGTGGAGCTGCTGTATGTTGGCTTCACGATTCCTGTCATGGGCGATTATCCCGGGCTGGGTATGTTTCCCTTTTCTGGCGATGGAATCTGCCAACTGAAGGTTTTCTATTGAGTAAATCTGCTCGTATAAATTATCAATCCTTTTCACGCCTTTGCTTTATTAAGGTCTTTTTCTCCTGAGATACCAAAGCCCTTGATAATAATGTTATTTTTTGGCTTGTTGCCATGGTCTATGCTGGTAATTTAGTATAGGTGAGAGCTGGAGTTCGTATTCGTATTCGTATAATCGTAATTCGAATCGTTGAACCTGAAACCGGAGGACAGAACTGACAGCAAATACAGCATACAACCTTGTTTTAATTACTCTGTGTACAAGTACAATTCTTTGTATTCCTGTTCGAATTGCTTTGCAATGTATAATGCCTTTTCGGCAGTATCTGTGCAAAGGCGAGAGCCGGAGCGCGTATTCGCACTCGCATAACCGTAATCCGAAGCGCCGAACCCGAAACCGGAGGACAGAACCCAGAACCATGGGAAGTATTTTCTTTCTTCTGAATTGCTCCAATCAGGCTTCCAACCATTGTTAATGGCCTTAAAAATGATCATTAGCTTATATGCAGCAATAACAGGCTTTCTGAATTCTTCCGGTATTTCTTTTAATTCCGGCAAAGTAGGTTCAATGCCCAAAAACTTACATGCATCTTCGAACGATTTGATTGTTTTGTAATCAAACTTCGGATTGTCTTTTGTTGATTCTTCTTTTTTCATGATTGTTGATTTGTTATGGTTAAAAACTCTTTATATAAGTCAGTAAATATTTTCCCGGCATGATTACTTCTTGCTTCGCTCTCAAAGCAAAGGCGAGAGCCGGAGCCCGTATACGAAGCCGAATAACCGTAATACGAACCGTCGAACCCGAAACCGGAGGACAGACAGAACCATGGATACCATTTCTTTTGATTGCTGTTATCCCAATCAGCTTTCCATCCTTGTGGATTGATTGCCCTAACGACTAATTTTAATTTTTCATAGGCGAGAGTGTCAGGATCAAGACCGAGACCCTCAAATATGTCATTGAATTCCTCTTCGGTAGTTCCAACAGCTTCGCAAACATCTCCGAATGTTTTGATGTCGGTAAATTCTACTATTTTAGCTTTTTTTGATGGTTCAACAGGTTCTCTTGTAGCCGTATTAACAGCTTTTAAAAGAATTTTGATGATTTGTTCACCGAGATTGGTCTTAACCTTCTCTGCTATATAGTTGCCATCAGAAACAACTATGACTTTATCAACCAAATGGCTGATGTTAATTACAATTGGTTTTTTCATATTTATTTGGGTTTTAATAATTAAACTCATAATGACCTACAACAGCCCTAAGAATCATTTCATAATCCTTTTTTCTTTCATTTAAACCACGAATCCGGTAGGTTAATTCGTTATATATTTTAGGATTATTGTCTACGATATCACGCAATTGAGTCAATCGTTTGATTTTCTTCTCAATCTTGGCTTGTTTCTTTTGCAGTATTTCAGCGAATGATCTGAAATACTATAAGCTGATTCTGACTTTACATCGTATTCAAAATGATAACCTCTGAATTTCTCATCAATATCAAACCTGACCGGGCATTGCAGTGGTTCTAACATTCTTGTCATTTTACAAATAAAATCGAGTGTATCAACATAAAGCCGTTTAGCTTTATATCTATCAGGATGCAATCCTATATTGATGGCTGTAAGATTAGGCCATGTTTTAATGAATTGAATGTTCGTTTTATTAAACAGAATACCATTTGTATATAAAAAAATTCGTGGAGTGGCGAATGGATGACGATCAATATCGTAAATTATGGTATTAATCCTATTCATGTACATCAACGGCTCACCACCACTAATGCAAACATTATCATAATGAGCCCACTCAATTTTATTAAGCTTCACCTCCCGGATCCTGTTCTTAACCTCCGGCAACTTATTACAACAGTAAATGCAATTAAGATTGCATTCCATGCCAATTAATAGGCGTATTGTGTCAACTTTAGTTTCCATTTGTTTCCCATTCATACATTAATCTCAAATTAGTATACGTTACCATTGGTATATTAACCGGATGCACAGCTTCAAACCTTTTACTGCCGGTTCTGAAGGTAACCAAGCCCTTGTCAATTGTCCAGCAGTAAGTAAAATCCTTTGTAACAAGCATTGCATAACATTTAACCTCACAAATATTATTACCCTCATCCAAATACCGAACTTTGTGAGTTTTATAACTTTGAACTTTGAACTTTCTTCATATCGTTGTTGTTTAATCATAGTGATTTTATATAAAATCCTTTTCCGGAAAAACCGTATAATCATATTTAGCATTAACAATCCATGTTAGCTCTATAAATTTATTATACTCATCAACTAAATTTCTTACCTGGCAACCTGCACTGGCATTAGTATTATTAAATACATCGAATTTGGAGTTTACCCTGTGCATGTTGCATCCTATTTGCTCAAATACAGGTGTTTTATCCGACAACCTAATAATCCTTCCATCTTTTTCAAATTGCTCTGTGGTAATTCTAAAAAACCATGCTGGCTTAACCTGAACTAATGCTTTGTATCCCATGTGATAACCCGGGGCCCAACCATCAATAACTTGCTGGAATCGAATCACTGCCGTTCCTGAAGATTGCATTGGATGGTTCATATAATACGAACCAGGATCAACCGATCCTTGATGAAGTATTAATACATCCTGTTCATTTTCTACATAATGAATACCCAGAACATCGTTAAATGTTCCAACTGAGTAATCATTATTACGAATACCAAACAGGTTTATTTTTCCATCAGTATGAAAAACATAGGCATGCTTGCAAAATGCCTTGTGTAAACTGTCGGGTGTAATAAGCTTTTTTAATCTTTGATCTATCATAATTGTATTTTTTATTGTTATGCTGCTTATTTATAGACTTTTTTACCATGACAGTTCTTAACCTTCTTACCACTTCCACAAGGACATTTCCAGTTCCTTTTTAATTTTGGTCCCGGGTTCTTGTACGGTCGACCTTTCGGATACCTCTCATAATATCGAATGCTAAACCAAATTCGCTGGAGACAAAAACCCATGAGATAGATCGAATAATAAACAGCCGAATAAACCACCATTGGAATAATCAAGAACAGGTCGAAATGCCAGGGACTCCCCGGGCGTTTACGAAACACATAGGAAGGTTGAAGCTTATGCATGGGTAGGAGTCGTCTTTTTAATAATTTTTTCAATAGTCTCAACACTCAGGAAGAATTCTTCTTCAGATAAAATCCTCATAACTTCTGTATATTGTTTCTTTTGGATGCAATACAGAACATTAAACCGTTTTCTTATTTTCGTGTTTCGTTTTTCTTCCAGTCTCTTGTCTCTCATTTTGAACGATATTTTTTTGATGATATACTCTCTAATTGACTAATGGTTATATGAAGATCATTTGAAGTCTGTAACTTCAATGGTTTCCTGATCTTCGATTTATCCGACCTGAGCCATGCACCCAATCTCACAATGTCAGGTATATTTCGGCTGCCATTTCTGGTTATCCATCCGATCTCAAAACACAAACTCAGGATGTATTGATGTTGCTGGTTGTTTTTATCGAAGTATCCATAAAAACGATCAGCCGAATCGTTGCCTGATAACAACCCGATCAGCTCCATCACCTCCGGATCGGTGAGGTCAGATGTATGCTCCTTCTTTCCCTGGGTTATTTGCTTAACCAATCCATCCCGGACATCCACAAGATCCAACCGGGATAATACCCCGAAAAGCTGTGAGTGATGTTCCTTTGAATGATTCATATTTATGCTGTTTAAACGTTACTTAAATGCTTTTTTAATCCTCTTTCATCTCCCCTGAAGGGGAGACTGAGAGGGGTCAATGTGCTACCGGTATCTCTTTTTTTACCGGCACCTCAAACTTACTAATGATAATTGAAGCCCTTTCACCCTCAACCAGCGTAGCTTTTTTAATCTCAATCCCTTTTTCCATAGCCCAGCCAATTTCATCATTCATGCCCTGGCTTATTTTTTCTGTAAACACCCATAGTTCATCCATGAACTTTCTGTCGAAGTAAATTTTGTTATTTTCAAAGCCTCTGGCACGTTCATCCGGATCATCGTCATTCATACTTACACAGTCAGCATAATATGGCACTGAAGGCACGTAAATGCTTCCCTGCATATTAATTATTCGAACAATCCTCCTGATCTTTGCCAGGTTACCCTGAACATCACCGCCGATGGGGTGACAGATGTAAGCTACTCTCATGCTTCTTGTAATTTTAAAAGTCGTTTCTTTAACTCTTTAGAACATTCAACAGGGTAGATGTCTGTATAATCAACCATGTACAAGAATTGACAATGATTGCTCATACAAGCATGATATGGACAGCCAACGTGAGTACACCCTGATATGCTTAAATCTTTCATGGCTTGTCTTGATATTCGCTATAAATAGGTTTCTGTCCCAACTTCGAAGTCAGTTGTTGAGTTTTTACCTCATTTTGCTGAACTGCTTTATCAAACTCAGATACAATTTTTTCTGGTTCTTCATTAATGATCTCAACTTTTCGCATTATTATGGGGCCAGCTGATTCAAGTTGCCTGGGTTCGGTTGGTATAAACCCAGAACCGATTCCTGTAACCGATTTAATAAAGTCAACCTCAACTTTAGCCGAGTTAACTATTACCTGGGCTACTTCTGCAACTGTTTTTGCACGTTCAATATCCATTGGATTCTCTTCATCCAATAAAGCCTCAATCGTGGCAAAAAGGTGGTTGCGAACATCCTCAATTTTGTTTTTCATGTTTTTTGATAATTTTTTTCAGTTTAGTTATTGCCATTATTGTTGTTTTTATCTCTTCTGGATACCTGTGAATAGTATTTTCCTGCATGTTTTGAGCTTTTGTTATTAACATTAAATTACCATGAGAGTCATCTAATGTATTTGGCGAAATATGCCTTATTACTCCACCTTTAGGAATTGGGCCGTTTACTTTTTCCCATTCAATATGCGATTTCGGTCTCCACACAGCTTGAGAAATTCTAACCCAGTAATATTGTTTACCGTTTGGCTCGGTTCTGATGGTTTCGGCACCATCATAAAGGGTATTTTTAGGCAATTGTCCGGACTTAAACATTGTGTTTTTAGCCTTTTCGTATACTTCAGGAGTCATCTTTTTACCCTTGTTTGCAGGAATATGACCTTTTTTATAACAAGTCCAACTGGGCTTCTTTGATCCCTTGATAAATATTCCGCATTCTGCTGATTGTAAATATTCTGTTGTTTTCTTGATATTAAGTCTGGCAGCAGCTACATACAAAGCTTCTGTCGATTTACCCAACTCAGCAGCCAAAATATCGGTTCTGATGTGAGGATATTTCTCCTTAAAAACTTCCAGTTGTTGATCAGTCCAGTTTCGCATAAAAACAAATCATTTATCTAACTGATTTTACTATTATTTGAGGCTTCAGTGCGCCTTTTTTTACCTTTTCGGTAAGTGCCGGAGATAATACCGAATTAACCAGAGAATCAACCGTTTTTGATTGTCCTTTATTTAGCTTACCATTAGCAATGTTGCCAACTTCAATTATATCCGAAACCTCAATACTTGGAATTTTGTAAGTAACCTTAATTTTCATGTTGTTGTTTTTAATAGTAAAAAAATTGCACCCTTCCCGGTCTCGAACCGGGACGATTGCCAATAGGGTTAAATGCTCGACATGTTCAAATCAATATTCTGATACTTCCCTTCAGCATCCTTCTCCCATATCCTGGTATACCTGGTAGTACTGTTAACCTGGATACTCTTTTTGATGAGCTCAATGGCCTCAACCCATAATGGATGCTTAATATTCATTCTGAAGAGCGAGAAGATCCTCTTGTTGTCAAGTTTTCCCTTATCGGTCGAAAATGCGGAGTTAATGAGTTCTGCAACATCCCGGTCGGTACCCTCCATTTTTAATTCGATATACTCATTAAGCTTGGTCTGGGCAAGGGTAATGTTATCATCAAACTGGAAGCGGTCACTCACCTTAACTTCAATTTTGATTGATTTATCAAAGCTACAAATGGTAAGGTTGCCCTTGCGCTCATCTGTATCAATATTGGCCTCTTCCAGCATCTTGTAAAAAACTATATCAACCTCGGTCATCAGTTCCTTTTTAAACTTCGTGAGCTTTGCGCTGATAACCTTGGCTTCCCTGATGGTTTTTAAAGTCAGTTTATCTTTCATTTTATCCAACTCCGACACAAACCTGTCAGGTATATCGTGTCCGTGGTGATCTTTCCAAAATTTTCCCATATAATTAATTTTAAATGTTGCTAATGTAGGGACAGGTCACGACCTGTCCGTTTTAAATTGTCCGTTTTATATTAATTCTACAAATTCAATCCCCAACTGATCGGCTATCCAATTGGCTTTTTCCCTGCATTCCCAATACGATTTTTTAACAATCGGATAATTAGGGTTGCTATGGTTTCTAACCACTGCTTTTTTAAGTTGCATAAGTTTGTGTAGTAACCCATAATACTCCTCTGTTAATGATTCTTTGCTTTCCTGCAACGAATCTGCTTTGTTAATGTCTGCCATAAGTATCGCTGTTTCAAATGGTGATAAAATGCCGTTTCTGACCTCTTTCACCTCCCCTTGAGGGGAGGCTGGGAGGGGTCTTCTAAATTCTGTATTCTGTCTTCCGTTTATCATATCTCTACCTCCTCCAACTCAGGTTTAAGTTTTAATATGTCGGCTCCTTCATGCAAAATGTCGTTATATACTTCTACCGTTGGTGTAAATATTAAGTTGTGAAACACATAGTGCATGTATTCGGCAAGACTTAATGCCGAAGTTCCGGCTTTTACATTTGGGGTGTTTCGATTTGCCAATAATTGCAAATCGAGTAAATACAGTTGATGCCTGAACCATTTATGAAATATCTTTGAAAAAATAAAGACTTTATCCTGGCTCTTAACTACCCTGAGTTTCCTGAAAGAAACCCATTCACATGCGAGCTCGAATATAAATTCATCGTATTCCTGTTTATTCATCCAGAGTAGTGCCATTATCTCCTCACGGGTTGCCTGAACGTCAGAATCAGTTTCGGTTATGGTTGTGGAACTCATATTAAACCTCCTTTTCTTCTGAATTCTGCGTTCTGGATTCTGGATTCTGATATCGGAGTTTCTTAACCTGTCTGCTGATGGTGCGCAGGTCACCTATGGTTGTTTCGGTTTTTAGTTTCTTTATAATTGTTTGTTGTACGTTCTTATCAGTAACTCCATTCACTGTAAGTATCTGTTGAGCCATGTTTTCGAACTCCTCAATCTGATCTTTCAGGTTAACCGGCATTGCCCTGGAAAACAACTTTCCAAAACGACTAAAGGTTTCTTTATATCCTACCTTACGGCAACGGATCCCACGTTCAAATTTTGCTTTCAATCCGTCGGATCCCAAAACATAAAAACCGCACTGATCTTCTAAGCCGTTCCAAATTCTTTTAATTTCAAGTATTGCTAAATCACCTAAATCACCAGCCTCGTCAAGAATAATAAGAGGTTGCGACATAAGCGACAGGGCATATATCGCATCCGAAAGAATGTCATCGTATCTGCCAATCGGTTCAACACCCACGGCTTGAGCAATAGCCATAATAAGCCTTGTTTTAGAGCGTGTGTGGGTGCAGTCAACATAAAACACATTGGGATTATTAAGGGCAAATTCTTTACAGGAGTATGTTTTCCCGATTCCAACCTCATCACACATAATCCCTGCAATACTAAGTTCCTTACAGGCTTTTAGTTGAGTGTCAACAAACCGCTTAACAAGCGTGTCAGCCGAAATCCATTTAAAGGAATCATCCTTTAAAAACCCACCGATCCGGGCAAGCCTGATCCACTTACTGTTCCCGATAAGTTGCGGATTCTTAACAAATGATTTATTCCTCAAATTCGAGATGTCAGCCTTATCCAGGTTAACCGATTTTGAGAATTTCGCCTGGCTGTCAAAGCCCGACTTCTTGAAGCGTTCAAGGATCAGTTCAGCTATCCTTAATTTGTCTTCATTTGTAAATTGTTGCGTTTCAGTTGTCATTTTAGTTGTTGTTTTATTCTGTCTTCTGAATTCTGTATTCTGTATTCTGTATTCTATGTTTAAAGAGCATTTAAAGCCCTGTCTTCAATCGTGCCTTCCTCCTTTTGTTTTTTTATTGATTTCTTACCTGTTGCTGATCGAGCGGAGTCCATTTCGGCAAACAGTTTCTCTTCCATACTCTCGTTATACTTATCTTTAACCTTACTGCCATCCTTAACCACTAACCCATACTGAAACACATCTGCCGATTCAACAACCTTATCCCTGAATTCATCTGCTTTGTCGACAAATGTTAGCTTTCTGTTCTTATGATGTCCTAATGCAAGGTCAGTTTCCGGAGTTGCTTCAGCTGATGTCTTTGAAGCCTTATCGGTTCTCTTACAGGTCATTAAATACTTGCAGTTTTTGGTATAAATGTCAGCGTGATCTTCATCGAAACAAACAATCACCGGTAGGTTACCCTGATATCCGGTTTCTTTAGTCAGGAAACTTATGTTTTCATCATAGTTAGGAATTGTATACCAGTAGTACTTCCTGTTTAATTCATTACCACGGCTGAGTTTGATAAAGCTTCTCTGGTAAGACAAATCTGTTTCCGAACGTTCACCAAAACAGAACCTCAACACCTTGTCACTCAACATCTCAGCTTGAGGATTCATATTCTCGCTAAACCTGTCGTTTGGTGATCTTCCCTGCCATTCAGTGGCATTCCATTTATCAACCAGGTTCATCAACTTCAGATAAGCCTCATCTCTCGATGGTAAATCCTTATTTTCGGGGAAGTAATCCGGATTCGACTTGTAATTTATGTTGTGGGCATTGAATCCTGAGTATACCCATTCATCATTATCTCTCGAAAACTCAGTAAGCAACCTCACGTATGTTTCAGCAGGATTTTCCTGCGAATTGCCCGGGGTTATAGTCCTCCACTTTTTCGATATCATGTTTAGCATCTGTGCCGATTCGGAAGAAGTAAAGCCGGATCCGTTATCTGTGATCAGTTCACAAAATTCTCGTCTGCCGGTAGTCTTGATTGCGTTCTTAAAAGCCTCTCTAACCAATTCCGGTGTCTCATGTGTGCCGATGGAGTAACCTATGATCTTACGTGAGGCAACATCCGACACCCTAACCATATACAATGTCTTCTTACAGGTTTCTCCGGCTTTATTCTTAAACTGGTATGCGAGTTTGCTTCCTGATCCGTCAGCAACTACCAGACTTAATCCCATCTGAACAGCAAATGCCGGAACGTAAGGCATATATTCATCATTAAAATGTTTGCCTCCATCACGCTCCTTACTCATCAAAGCCCTGTTATCGAACCGGTTACTATAGGATGTAAAGGTTCTGAATGATATCGGATCAATTCCTTTTCCCTGTAATTCGGGTAAATACTCGTTATTATATAGGTCGTATTTGGTTCTTTTGTTGCTTTTAAACGGATTCATCCACAATTTATAGATCATTGCCTCGTGAACATCAAATGGCATTAGTTCACCGGTCTCCGGATGAACAATTTTCATCTTACCTACCTTACGGGCATTCGAATTGCCATGTTTGCCCGATACAATGTAATTTCGCTGTTCATTAACCCCATTCCTCGGATAATCATATAATTTATGGTATAAGCTGTCAGTTGTGTTGATTCTTAGCCCCTCAAGAGGCTTTTTTGCCAATATTTCAGCACAAATGCTTAAAAAATCTTCTTTTTTGTTCAAATTGAGGCTTTTATAGTGATTATTGTCATAATAATCAGCTAAAAACCTCATCCATGCCATGCTTTTAGTCAGTTCAGCAGCTATTTCAGCAGGAAATTTAACCTCCGATTCATACATATAATATATAGTATCGTGGTTGTTGGTGTATTCCTTAACCTTTTTTTCAATAGCAGCTATTATTTGTACCCTGGTGTGTAACCTCTCTTTATGCTGCGATTGCTTGTATTCCTCCTCAATTTCATTTATTCCACCCAATTGCGATCGTAAAAAATTAGGCAACCGGTCAGGGATGGTATAGTAATCATAGTATATCCTGCCATTATGTATAGAATACCTCCACGCCTTTCCTGTTTCAGGCATTTTGCCCTGAACTAACAAGTCAGTACTTGTCCCCTTAGTCCCTTTTTCTTTAACCCCCTTCCTATACCTATATCTTGCTGCTTTCCTCAGATAACCTTCCGATACATTCAAATTCTCCATCACCATGCGCTGGCTAAGCCAGATGGTACCATTAAGATATATGTCGCCGGGATAAATCTCCATTATACCTCGATAGATTCGAAATTTTCTTTATTCTGTAGTGCCTTTTTTTCAAGCAGGGATAGTATTTGTCTGTTTTTCCTTATCCCCCGGTTTACAAGGCTAATTTCATTTTTAGAATATGGCCTTCCGGTCATTGGATTAAGGCTCGATTCCCTTATTTTCTTAAGGTCTCCGTGAATTAAATATTTTTTTATAGTTTTTAGATTCATAGTGTTGTATTTTTGCATTAAAATAAAGTCCAAATATATTATTAAAAAGATGAAAGTGTATCAACTATTTAATAATATTTTATCAACTATCTAATGGCATTCAATCAAAATATTATAACTCAGCGATTTGTAGATGTCTTTAATGAACTTATTAACAGAAAAATTGTCAGATCGCAACGTGAGTTTGCTCAAATAATTGGCACAACTTCCCAGAATTTTAATTTAGTTATTAAGGGAACTCGAAACATTACTATTGAGCAGATAGCAAGCCTTTTAGAAAAATTTAAAGGAGTAGTTAATCCATCCTATCTTATGGGTATTGGAAGTCCTCTTATTGGTTATAAGGATCCGTTTCAACCTTCTGTTGTATCTGAAGCGAATGCCAATTATATCCCATCTGATGAGTTAGGCATACTTAGAAAAACAGAAATCATGCTTAATGAAAAGATTGGTTTGCTTGAAGATAAGATTGTTCTATATGAAGAATTGGTTAAAATGAAGGATAGTGTTATCGCTGATTTGCGAAAAAAAACCACAACCGGTTAAATCATGTCGATTAGGTTTGTTCCTGGTTATGGTTTTTTCACTGAAAGATTGCAACCCGAATATACGAAAAATATTACAATATTGATGACATATATGATGACAAAATTGATGACAAAATTGATGACAAACGAAAACTAAAAAATGTGTCATCATTTTTAACCCGTAACACTATCTTCCCATAACTCAATTTACGAGGATTGGGAACTCCAGACTGATTCCATAATCAACCTATACGAAGTTAAAGGATTAGTCAGGAAAACCGGTATTTAATGAGGACATCTTAGAGGACATTAATGAGGACAATAATGAGGACAAACGAAAATTAAATTTTATGTCCTCAATTTTCCAAAACAACATAACATATCATTCTGGAAGCGGTTTATTTTGCCTCTAGTTATAATCGTTAGATTTTTGCTTTTATTAGCTCATTTAGCGTTGTTTCTTAACGCACAATGAGTAATACCTTAGTATATTATGTGGGTGTTTGCTGTGTTATGCAACCTAAATGAGTAGTAATGTGTAGTTGCTTTAAATTGCTCTATTCGTGCAAAGCATTGATATACACGAACTACATTAAAATTTTGCGAGTTTGTTTTTGGTTCTGCCCTCTATACCGGATCTGCAACAAGTTATTCATGGAATTTTGGAGATGGGACATCCTCCACGTTACAAAATCCAACTCATACTTTTGCAACAGGGAT
>CAIYES010000210.1 GCA_903925275.1 uncultured Bacteroidales bacterium | reverse complement strand
CGCACGCATCGCCTTGCCCTATGATAACAATTTTGCCATGTTCCCCATCCGCTGGATACTGCCCTTTGGTTTGATGTTTTTTGGCAGTATTTATCTGAAAAATAAAACCAAATGGCTTTATTACTCCTCCTTCTTCATTTTCTCGTTAGGTTTTCTATGGAGCCCCGATTTCGGGATGTTGTGTTATGCATCCCTGCTGATGTTCTATATATACCTGGAACTGGAAAGCAAGGATTTATTTGTGATCATCAGGAAGTCGCTGATGCACATTGTTTTTGCAATAATCGCCATGGCATTGACCATTGCTTTGTATATGTTGTTGATCAAGCTGATTTATGGCAACTACCCTGATTTCAAAATGTTGTTTTCCGCGATCAATGTGTTTTCAATGATCGGTTTCAATATGTTGCCGCTCACAACAAGTCTGCATCCCTGGATGCTCGTGGCCCTGATATATGTTATAGGTCTTGCTTATTCGGCCTGGCATTTCATTGAGAAGCGATACACCTACAAAAGCAGTATGGTTTTCCTGATCACAGTTACCGGTATCGCTTGCTTTTCCTATTACCAGGGTCGCAGCCATAACTGGAATCTGCTGGCAGTTTGCCCATTTGCCTTTATCCTGTTGGCTATCTTTGCCGATGAATTGCTCACCATCATAAAAAAGCATAAAATTTTTTACATACCGTTTTCATTTATTGTGTTTATCCTGGGTTTTTCGGTCTTTCAAACCCTGTATGACTATAAGCCTATTACCAGCCTGGTAAATGAGGAACAAAACAAGGCACAGTTCCTAGCCGAAAATCAGGATATCAAGAGAAATGGCGGATTTATCAAAGAAAACACCACCGAAAGGGAGAGGGTCCTTATTCTCACAAAGGCTTTTTACCAGGGTTTATATTATAACTTGTCAAAAACAGCCAGTACCATCAATCCAGGTCTGGCCGATCTTTTTTTGAAGGAAGACAACGATCGTATTGTCAACTGGATTAAGAACAACCAACAATCGAAGATATTCCTGGATCCGGAAGGATTTAGAACAATGGATAAACTTTATTATACCTATATGTCGACTTTTTACCAGGTGAAAAAAAGCCAGGGTCCGGGCGGGAAGTTGGTGATGCTTACACGGGCGGTAGAAAATCCGAATAGCACTTTTATTTTGAAACAGGAGCCCCAAAGTGTAATGCATGAGCTGTTTGATAAGAATTTTGATGACAGGCTTTCCTATACCATGGGTAAAAAAGGAAAGATTACCACCAATGATCGTTTTTCGGTAGAGATTATATTTAAACCGGGCGAAATATTACCCGGCAGCGAGACCAAAGCTCAAACCCTGATTTTTAATATCCGGGAAGGTGCGGGTTTTGCGGTGCAGCAAAATGACACTTCCATGAGTCAGTACCTCATTTGCGTGGGGCAACGTTGCATGATTATCCCGATCGTCCCTGGAAAATGGAATTACCTGGCATTTGAGATCAATAAAAACATCATCACGGCTTATTCCAACGGGAGACTGACAGGACAGGCTCCGATGCCGGATTCATATAAAAACAGCGCGGAGAATCTGTATATCGGCAGTATTAAAAATTCCGGGGGATTTTTCTTTGGCGACATCATGGAGGTGAAGATATCCAACAATCCGCTGATTTCATCAGATGTTCAGACTGCCTGGAATGCTGTGGAGAAAAAGGTTAATGAACTTCATTTATAGATATTATGATAAAGCCTGAAAAAAAACACGATAGCAGGAAAGTACAACACCAGCATCGGCCTGCTAATAAAGAGAAACCTGTATCATTAAAACCACTGATCATAGGGAATGCAGTGATCGCACTGATCGCGGTCGTTGTATTTTCCCCTTGCCTGACGGGCGAGTTTCTGGGTTGGGATGATTTCAATTATATCCGGGACAATGCGCTGATCAGGGTATTTTCGTGGGAGAACATCGTGCATATTTTTAATTTTAAAACGATTGTAGTCGGCAATTACCATCCGCTGACTGTGTTGAGTTATGTTATTGAATATCAGTTAGCAGGATTAAATCCATTCCTGTATCATTTCGACAACCTGGTACTGCATCTTTTCAACATCATTCTTTTCTCCTGGCTGATGTGGCTTCTGACAAAAAAAACCTACGCCACACTCATTGCAACAGCATTGTTCGCAGTTCATCCGATGCGGGTTGAGTCGGTGGTATGGGCCGCAGAGCGGAAAGATGTGCTTTACGCCTTCTTTTTCCTGCTTTCGCTTATATTTTATGTTTATTTCCTGTTGGAAAAGCGCAAGAACAATCAATATTACATCGTTTCCATTCTTTTTTTCGTACTGTCCATTTTAAGCAAGGGACAGGCTGTAGTGTTGCCGCTCACCCTCTTCCTGGTAGATTACTGGTACACAAAAAAAATAACCCTCAACAGTGTCCTGAACAAAGTGCCTTACTTTTTCTTTTCCGTGGTTTCGGGGATTCTTGCCCTCATCGCCCAGCACTCGTCGCTTACCGAACAAAGGCTCATGGCGCACTCATTCCTTGAGCGGTTGGCAATTGCCGCATTTAACATTACAGCTTACCTGTACAAGCTGGTTTACCCCTTTAATCTTAGCTGTTTTTATAAATATCCTGCAGCGGATGATATGTGGTGGGTTTATGGCGGTGCCCTTATTGCCGTAGTTGTGGTCGTTGCCACTGCTGTTTATTTCAGAAAAAACAAACTGGTTGTTTTCGGTTCATTGTTCTTTCTATTCACCATTTCGATTGTAACCCAGATACTGCCGGTTGGTAATGCCATTATTGCCGACAGATACACGTACATTCCCTATATTGGTTTGTTTTTTATCATCGGAGTTTTGCTTGATCGGGCTATCACCGGGAAACACAGGAACTCTCAGTATTTTCTGGCAGTGCCGATAGTGTTGCTGGTAGTTTTTTCAATTAAGACCTATGCGCAATCGAGGACATGGCATAATAACGAGACCTTATGGCAAAACGTCCTCAAACAGGATCCCAATAATGGGGTGGCCTGTAACAATCTTGGCTATGATTACATTGATAAAGCAGATTATCCAACGGCCATTGCCTTGCTGAAAAAAGCGATCGAGAATGAAGACAGTTATATAGAATGTTACCACGCCTATCAAAATCTTGGGGTAGCCTATTCGAGGAGTGGTAAAAATGATGAAGCGATCAAAAGTTTTTCGACAGCACTTTCCCGCCAGCCAGCCTTTGTTGAAGCCTATTTCAGCAGAGGACTTGCCTATACCGACATTGGAAAATACGACTCTGCCGTGGCCGATTTTACAACGATCATCACAAAATTAGACACGTTGCATACCAAGTCGTATTACAGCCGTGCCATTGCGTATAACAAATTAAATATGACAGACCGTGCCATTGCTGATTACACCTCGGCCGTCAGGATAGACCCCAATTATGGCGACCCCTATGTGAACCGTGGCAACATCTTTTTTGCCCACAATTCATTTGATGCTGCCATTGCTGATTATAATGTCGCTTTGCGCATCGATCCGGAGGATGGGAATACCTATTTGAACCGGTCGATTGCTTATTTCAGGATGCGTCGTTTCCAGGATGCGCTTGACGATGCCTTGAAAGCAAAGGAACTAAAAAAGGATGTCGACCCAAATTACATCAGTGATCTGAAGAATGCGGCCAACGCTGTCTCGAATGTAAAAAGATAGCATTGCACTGCATGCTGTCGGATCAGTATTTCCGGGATAAAGGCAACGCCGGGTTTATTTCTTTGAATGAGCTAAATTTTCAAATTCAGTTGATTTTTCATTGTTGCCGATGGCACGATAGCTTGCAGCTATGTTGAGCATGAGGGCAGTATCGGCGGGATCTTTCCCGTATGCCTGCAAGAAATAATCAAGTGACTTTGCATACTCTGTTTTGATCGCATACGCCACTCCTAAATTTTTCAGTATCGAGAAATTGTCGGGATTTGCCGCATAACCTTTGTTGAAATAAAACAACGCAGAATCAAGCTGGTGGTATTGCTGACCATAAATCCGGCCAATCCGTTCCAGGGCATTGTCGTCGTTTGGCTTGAGCGCAATCATTATCTGATAATCTTTCATGGCACTCTGAAAATCCTGGTTGTTGAAATTCAGGTTGGCGCGTTTTTCCCTGATAAAGTTCATCCTGCTGTCGGAATACCGGTTCAGCACATCTGTCCAGAGGGTCATGTCATCGTGCCAGACTGCAACCCGTTGATGCGTATTAACGGCAAAAACAACCGATGAGATCATAAAAATAACTCCGGCTATCAGACCGGCAGTTTTGTACACTAACCTCCTTTGCTCCAATAGATGAGACCACCATGTCCCCAGGATGAAGAAAATGCCGATATACGGAATATATGCATACCGATCGGCCGTAATCGCCATTCCAACAGATAAAAATTGCAATACCAGCGCAAGGGTAACAAAATAAAACAACATCCCAAATCCAAATACCCTTACCATCTTGTTTTTTACAAAAAGACTTCCTATGGAAATCGCCATGATGAATAAAAAGATGAAGGGCGACACGCGTAATTCCAATGGCAACACACCATGTTCATTGATAAACGGGTAGGGATAAAAAGCCGACAAGTTGAAAGGCATGAAAAAACTGTATAAATAACTGATGAAGCCATATGATGCGTGCATAAACCGCTGGTAAAGTGTAAAAGTCTGCCAATCGTTGATGGCGCCTTCCGATTGAATTCGGATGGCAACCATCCCGAAAAAACCCGAAATGATAAAAAATGGTATTTTCTCGATAACAGCCCGGTAGGACCATTTGCGTTGAACCAGTATATCCACCAGGATAAGCACGACCGGAAATACCACTGCCATTGCTTTGGATAACACAGACAGCACAAACAGCAGGAAAGCAAAAACCAGGAATTTTATTTTATGTTTTTTCAGATAGTAATAATATACGATCAACCCTGCGATGAAAAAAAAGGCATAAAGAACATCCTTGCGTTCTGAAATCCATGCCACTGATTCAACATGCATGGGGTGAATTCCGAATAAAATTCCGGAAAAAAGGGCAGCCCATTTTCGTCGCTCAGTCAGCAGAAAGATGAGGAGGTAAACAAGGATTGAATTGATTATATGGATGAAAATGTTTGTAAGATAATATGAACGGGGGTTCAGTCCGGCGAACTGATGGTTTATCGAAAGAGAGAGCGTGGTCAGCGGGTGGTAATTTTTTGTAAGCTTCTGCAGATCTTTATGAAAACTAAAGATTTCAGAAATATTTTTTGCGGTTAACCCATCCAGAAGTTTGTTGGTGGTTACATAAGCGGGGTCGTCCCATGTTTTAAGAAATTCATTGTTTTCGGCCGGTTTAAAACAGATGAAGGTCACGATGGCGATGATAGCGATAAATACACAATGCTGCCAGGGTTGCGTGACAGTTTTGCTGATATCTGTTTTGACAGGACGTGTATTATTCAGTTTTGGAGGACTTTTTATACGTTCCGTTAACTTTTTTTCATTGTGCTTCTTTACTTTCATGCTTGTTCATTATTAATGTTTTTTCCATCTCAAAGGGGTGATTAAACTCTTCTCAGCCACCTTTCTTTTTCAGGGTTTCAAGGTAGTTTTTATCCACCGGATAATTTAGTGTAATTGCTTTTAATGCGCACTGGTAAGCTTTCCGGTAATCTTTTAGTTCATTATATGCAGCTGACATATTGAAGTATGCGTGACCGTCGACCGGGTTCAGGGCAATGCATTTTTCGAAATCGGTAATTGCTTCGGGAAATTGTTTCAAATTGTAATGGCACACACCCCGGTCGATAAAATACTTATCGTTGTTCGGGTCATTCCGAATCAAAAGGGATAGATCAGCAATAGCATCTTCATAGCGGCCCATCTCGCGGAACATCACTGATCTGCTGGTGTAAATTTCCATAATCCCGATATTTAACGACAGTGCCTTGTTGAAATCCTTCACCGCCGACGCATATTGTTTGGTTTTTGAATAAATCACTGCCCTGTTCAACCATGTTTTCGGGTCGAGACTGTCAATGCTGATCGATTTTGAATAAGCATCAATCGCTTTTTCAGGTTCATTGCGTAACCGGTAAACATTGCCAAGATTGTTATATACTCCTGCATCATCCTGTCTGATCTGGGTATAGATCAGATAATCCTTCATCGCCTTGTCAAAGATGTTCAGGCTTCTGTAATAATTACCCCGGTGTTTATAGGCGACATAGGTTTCGGGGTATTTGGAGATCACATCTGTCCATAAGGTTTCCGAGTTATTCCAAACCATCGTTTGTTCAAAAGTTGTTTTGCCAAGAAAAATGCAATACACAAGGCATGCTCCCGCCAGTATCCATCGCAATGACCGCAGGATTTTATCCTTGCTGACAAATGCCTGATCGAGATACCAGGCAAGGATAAAAAACAACCCGATCGCACTGATATATGAATAGCGGTCGGCCATGATCGCATTCCCGACCGGGATAAACTGCAAAACCAGTGCAATGGAAAAAAAATAGAAGAGATATCCAAAGCCGATGACTTTGGTGAACCGGATTGAGTAAAAAACCAACCCAATGATAGCCAATGCAATAAGGGGAGATAAATAATAGATCAACGGCAAATTTCCTGCTGTAGTTATCCCGGGATATGGATAATATGCTGATATTTTTAACGGTAAAAGCAATTTGTACTGGTAGGTGATAAATCCATAGGAAGAGAACATGAGCCGCTGAAATAACGAAAAGACTTTGATCCCTGAAGCTGCCAGATTTCCCTGAATGATGCTGGTAATTACCCCGAATATTACGGCCAGAATAAAAAATGGAAGTTTTTCCAAAAACACCCTGGCGGTGAATTTCCTGCCATAAAAAAAATCGACTGCAAGTAAAATCAGCGGGAAAACCACGGCAGAAGGTTTTGAGAAAAGTGAGGCTAAAAACAGCAGCCCGGTTATCAGCAACCGCCACCAACTAGTTTTTTCAAGGTATTTCATATAAACGATCAGCCCCGCAAGGAAGAAAAAAGCATACAGCACATCTTTCCTTTCGGCCACCCATGCAACCGATTCAACATGCATGGGATGGATGGCAAAGAGCAGGGCTGTGACCGATGCAACGATCAGTCGTTTTCGTGATAACAGGTAAATAAAAACAAATACCAACAAGACATTTATAACATGTAAGATCAGACTTGTGGTGTGAAATATTTCCGCATCCGGTTCGGGAATTTCATTGACCAGGCGTTTATCCTGTTCGGCAAGCCGGTAATCGAAACTGAGTGACAACATGGTAAGCGGGTGGTAATTGCCCGCTGAAGCATGGGTGAAAAAATATTTTGTGTTCTGATATCCGTGCTGCTTAACCTGGGCATTATCCAGAACATACAAGTTATCATCCCAGTTGGTAAAATGATTATTCAGGGAGGGTTTGTAAAGAAACCAGGTGAGGATAAGCAACAATGCAGCAACCACCCAGGGAAGCCAACTGTTGAAATCATGCTGTTTTTTAACAGTTTTTCTGACTGTTATTTTAGGAACTGTTTTATGTTTTGCCTGATGATCTTGTTTCATTTGTCTCCGTCAAAACTTTTTTCAAAAATACTCACTTTTCAGATTGGGTCAATCTCGGTTGAATCCTGATTGTTTAACCACTGCTTTTACCTTGAAAACAGCAGCTCAACCACTCTTCTTTTTAAGTGTTTCAAGAAAATTTTTATCTACTTTATAATCCAGGGATATTGCTTTCAGGGCATATTGGTAGGCCTTCAGGTAATCTTTCAGCTCGTTACACGTGGCTGATGCGTTAAAATATGCCTGTCCGTTGGCCGGGTTTAAGGCAATACATTGTTCAAAATCGGCCAGTGCCCCGGGATATTGTTTCAACTTGAAATAACAAACTCCCCGGTTCATGAAATAATTATCATTGCGTGGGGAATACTGTATTAACCTTGAGAAATCGCTTACAGCATCTTCAAAACGCCCCATTTCGAGGAAAGTGTAGGATCTGTTCGCATAAATTTCCATAAACGCCGGATTCAGCTCCAGCGCTTTGTTGTAATCCCTGATCGCCTGCAAATATTGTTTCCCTCTTGTATAGGTTATAGCCCGGTTCAAAAAGGTTTTCACGTTGAGGCTGTCAAGGGTTATCGATTTTGAATAGGCCTCGAGAGCTTTATCAATTTCTCCTCGCAATCCATAGGTGTTTCCCAGGTTACTGTATACGCCTGCATCATCCTGTTTTATCTTTATAAACGACATAAAATCCTGCATCGCTTTATCGGTCATATTCAGGCTGCCGTAATAATTCCCCCGCTGTTTATACGGTGTTTCGGCTTGTGGGTACTTTGAAATCACATCGGACCACAGGGTTTCAGAATTATGCCAGACCATCGTTTGCTTATACGCTATTTTTATCAGAAATATGGAGTACATGAGGAATACTCCTGCCAATATCCATCGCAGGGAACGTAAAATTTTGTGGTTGCTGATAAAGGCCTGATCGAGATACCATGCCATGATAAAAAACAACCCGATGGAGCTCATATAGGCATAGCGATCGGCCATGATTGCACTGCCTACCGGCATGAATTGCAAAACCAGCACAATGCAGGTAAAATAGAAGAGGTACCCGAAGCTGAAAACCCTGGTAAAACGGGTTGAAAAAATTACCAGTCCAACGATTGCAAGGGCTATCAGGGGAGATAGCAAAAATATTACAGGTAGCGTCACGGATGGGTGGACCGATGGGTATGGATAAAAGGGGGAAATGTTGAATGGCAAAAGCAACTTGTACTGGTACATGATAAATCCATAGGAAGCGAACATGAGCCGCTGAAAAAAAGTAAAGATCTTTATTCCTGCAACGGATGTCTGGGATTGGATTATGAAGGTGGTTACCCCGAATACAACAGCCAGAATAAAAAAGGGTATTTTTTCGTAGAAAACCTTTGCGGTGAATTTTCTGCCATAAAAATAATCGATCGCCAGTAAAATCAGCGGAAAGACCACCGCAGACGGTTTTGAAAAAAGTGAGGCTAAAAACAGCAGTCCGGTTATCACCAACCGCATCCAGCCTGGCTTTTCGAGATATTTCACGTATATGATCAGCCCTGCAAGGAAGAAAAATGTATACAAAACATCTTTCCTCTCCGCAATCCAGGAAACCGATTCGACATGCATGGGATGGATGGCAAACAGCAGGGCTGTGATCGTGGCTACGATTACCCGTTTTCGCGACAGAAAATAGATAAATATAAAAACCAGCAGGACATTGAGTACATGCAAGATCAGGCTGGTAGTGTGAAAATTAACTGCATCCAGTTCGTCTGTTTCCCTAAACAGGCGCTTATCTTTTATCGTATAATGGTAATCTAAACTGAGGGATAACATGGTAAGCGGATGGTAGTTGTTTGCTGAAGCATGGGCAAAAAAATACTTTGCATTCTGAGCATCAAAATTTTTAACCTGTCTGTTTTCCAACACATATTCAGGATCATCCCAGTTTGTAAAATGGTTGTCCAGTGACGGCTTGTAAAGATACCAGGTCAGCACCAACAAGAAGGCAGCCACAATCCAGGGAATCAAGATGTTGAAACCGAACTTTTTTTTGACTTTTGTCCCGTGATTAATTTTAGGACTAATTTTATGCTTTGATTGGGACCCTTTTTTCATAAACCTACCGTCATAATTTCTTATATGTATCACACATGCTTAAAAATCTGCTCAGTTATGTTGCCATATTAATCGTGAGCCATCGCTCCTGCCTGACTAACATCCGGTCATCCGCCCTTCAATTTCAGGGTGGCAAGGAAGTTTTGATCGACAGAAAAACCCATAGATTGGGCTTTTAAGGCATATTGATAGGCTTGTCGATAATTTTTCAGTTCATTGTATGTGGTGGATATGTTAAAATATGCCTGTCCGTTAGCCGGATTCAATGCAACGCACTGTTCGAAATCGGCCAGTGCCTCGGGAAATTTTTTGAGATTGTAATAACACACCCCCCTGTTCATGAAATAATTGTCGTTGAGTGGGAAACAACTGATTAACTGGGAGAAATCGCTAATAGCCTCCTCAAAATGGCCCATCTCGCGTAAAAAGAATGACCTGTTCCTGTAAATTTCCATCAGTCCGGGATCTAAGGCTATCGCTTTGTTATAATCTTCCATGGCCGGAATGAATTGTTTCGCTTTTGAGTAAGTAATTGCCCTGTTTAAATAGGTCTTTGTGCTGAGACTGTCAAGAGAGAGGGATTTTGAATAGGCTTCGAGCGCTTTTTCAGTTTCACCCCGCATTCCGTAAATGTTGCCGATGTTGCTGTAAACTTCTGCATCATCCTGCCGGAGCTGTAAAAAAGTCATATAGTCCTTCATGGCCTTATCCGTAAGGTTCAGGGTGCCATAGTAATTACCCCGTTGTTTATACGGGATTGGTGCATCGGGATATTTTGAGATCGCATCCGTCCATAGAAGTTCGGAATTTTGCCAGACCAACGTTTGATCATAAGCTATTTTTCCAAGGAATATGCAATATAAAAGGAATGCCGGAGCCACGATCCATCGCAATGAACGGAAGATTTTAGCCTTGCTGAAAAATGCCTGATCCAGGTACCAACCAATGATAAAAAACAACCCGATCGCACTCATATATGAATACCGGTCGGCCATGATCGCACTTCCTACCGGCATGAATTGCAATACCAGCACAATGCAAACGAAATAGAAGAGATACCCGAAACTGAAAACTTTGGTGAAACGTGTCGAATAATAAACCAATCCGATGATGGCAATGGAAATCAGGATAGACAGATAAAAAAACAATGGCAGATTTCCTGATGAGTTTTGTAACGGCCAGGGATAAAAAGCAGCTATTTTGAATGGTATAAGCAACTTGACCTGGTACATGATAAAACCATAAGAGGCAAATGCGAACCGCTGCAATATCGTAAGGACTTTTATCCCTGCCACAGCGGTATGCGACTGAATAATGAACGTTACAACCCCGAACGCCACTGCCAGTATAAAAAATGGTATTTTTTCGAAGAAAACCCTTGCTGTAAATTTCCGGCCATAAAAATAATCGATGACCAACAAAATCAGGGGAAAGACCACTGCAGAAGGTTTTGAGAAAAGTGAGGCTAAAAACAGCAGGCCGGTTATCAGCAACCGCCACAAACTATTTTTTTCAAGATATTTCATATAAACGATCAACCCTGCAAGGAAGAAAAATGTATACAGGACATCTTTCCTTTCGGCAATCCAGGAAACAGATTCAACGTGCATCGGATGGATAGCAAAAAGCAGGGCTGTGACGGTGGCCACAATCAGGCGTTTTCGGGAAAGAAGGTAGATGAAAATAAACACCAGCAGGACATTGAGGACATGAAAGATCAGGCTGGTGGTATGAAAATTAACCGCTGTCAGCTCCTCGGTTTCACTGAACAAGCGTTTATCCTTTATGGTCAGATAGTAATCCAGACTGAGCGACAGCATCGTGAGCGGATGGTAGTTGGCGGCTGTTTCATGGGTAAAGAAATACTTTGTATTCTCAGCTCCGAGTTGTTTCACATGTGCATTTTCAAGCACATATTCAGGATCGTCAAAGTTTGAAAAATTGTTATTCAGTGAAGGCTTAT
>CAIYES010000209.1 GCA_903925275.1 uncultured Bacteroidales bacterium | reverse complement strand
GAAAGTTTTGGATTCAAAGTCAATCCGTTTGAAAGGATTCCGCAGGTAAATTCCAGTTATAGCGGATTGAAAGAGGCTTTGGTGCATCTGAAGAATGGTCATCCGGCAGGAATATTTCCCGCCGGAGAAGTTGCTGCATTGCAATTAATAACCGGAAATATCACAGATAAAAAATGGCCGCATTCCATATTAAAGCTAATCAGGACAGCCCAGGTGCCCATTGTTCCGGTATATTTTTACGGTCACAATAGCTTATTATTCAGCCTTCTTGGAATGATCCATCCGATTTTAAGGACAGCCCGTTTGCCAGCTGAAATGTACAATAAGGCAGGGAAAGAAATCCAGGTCAGGATCGGCAGGTCGATTTTAGTCAGAGACCAGGCAAGGTTCAAAGATATTAGTGAATTCGGGAGGTATCTGAGGATGCGGACATTCTCACTTGGAATTCAACCTGAGAAACACAGGCGGCTCTGGCCATTTACCTTGCATCATCCCCAACCTGTTGTTCTTCCTGTTCTTTCTACATTGATTGCTGATGAAATTGAAAAACTGAAGCTTGGCAGTGTCCTGTTTTCACTTAATGAACATTATGTATTTTGTACTTCTCCGGTCCAAATTCCGAATATCATGGTTGAATTGGGCCGTTTGCGGGAGATCACTTATCGCGAAGTTGGGGAGGGGACCAACAAGTCCTGCGACCTTGATGAGTTTGACAAATATTATGACCAGCTTTTTATCTGGGATGATTCCGAAAAGAGTATAGTTGGTGGTTACCGCATCGGATATGGTAAGCAGATTCTTGAATCGCATGGTCTTAAAGGGTTTTATATTTATACCCTTTTTCACATAAAAGGTGAATTTGCACCTGTATTGAATTTATCCATTGAACTGGGCCGTTCATTCATTGTCAAAACTCACCAAAAGAAACCTTTGTCACTTTTCCTGTTGTGGAAAGGTATCCTGCAGGTACTTATCAGGCATCCTGAATACCGTTATCTCATAGGGCCGGTGAGCATCAGCAATGAGTACCGGCAGCTTTCAAAAGCCCTGACAGTGGAATTTTTAAAGAAAAATTATTACAATAAAGAATTTGCTGCGTTTTTTACCCCGAGAAAAAAATTTGTTCCCGAAACTAATGCGGTGATTAAAAAAAGAGTATTCCATAAAGTGACCGGGAATAAAATTAGTCTTTTAGATAATTTTATCCAGGCTTTTGATCCCTCCTTTCAGACCCCTGTACTGATAAAAAAGTATTTAAGTGTGAATTCCGAGGTTATCGGTTTTAATGTAGATCCATTGTTCAATAACTGCCTTGACGTGTTAATCATAACAGATATCCTTGACATCCCGGAGGATACCATTAAATCACTTTCGAAGGAGCCACAGAACGGAGTTAAATACACAAAGTAATTGAATTGTTAGCCTTCATCAAATTTATATCCGACACCTTTTATAGTCTTAATGCTGTCGATGCCCAGTTTTTCACGGATCCTGCGGATATGGACATCGATAGTGCGATCACCTACCACAACATCTTCACCCCATACACTGGCAAATATATCTTCACGGGTTACAACTTTGTTCATACACGAAACCAGAAAAAGAAGCAATTCAAACTCCTTTCGTACCAGCGTGATATCGGTACCATCCTTGACAACGAGGTACCGGCTTTTATCGATGGTAAAACCTTTAAGTGCAATTATATCACTTTGTTCAGGTTCATCCTGAATTCGTTTCAACAGCGCCTGAATGCGTTTGACAAATAACAGCGGTTTGATGGGTTTGGTTATATAATCGTCGGCTCCGGCATCAAATCCGGCGATCTGGGAAAAGTCTTCCCCGCGGGCAGTTAAGAAAGCGATCATGATACCTGAAAGTTCAGGTATTTTTCGTATTTCAGCACAGGCTTCAATACCGTCCATCACCGGCATCATTACATCAAGAATCACCAAATGGGGTTTGTTCTCCCAAGCCAACTTAATAGCCTTCTTCCCGTTTTTGGCTTTCAGTACTTTATACCCTTCCTTCTCGAGGTTATATCCAAGAAATTCCAGGATATCGGGTTCGTCATCAACCAACAAGATTGTTATCTCGCTGTTTTCCATAAAGTTTATACTATGGTGTAAAGATAGAAAATTTTAACAATTTGTTCACGGTGGATAATTGCTATTTTATTAGATTTGAACAGGATTTATATCTCATTTTATGTATACACATCTTAAACCCGGAATGGTAATACATATCATGAAGCCGATTATGTCCCGGTCATTTTTTGAACTGACACACGGCGATGAAAATATTGGAAGTATCACCTTTCCAAAAACATTCGGCACCCTGGCTGAAGTTAAGCTTTTTGAGGAGGAGTGGTCGTTGAAGAGAATGGGGTTCTGGAAACCATTGATCGGATCATATGGGCTTATCATGCATGGATGGGACGAAGCGGCAGCAGCGACTGCGGTCATTTCCTGATTTTGAAATAATTGGCTTCGTCTTATGACTGATAAGTATTACTTTCGTTGAAACCGCGTAACTTCCCCGAATATCTGTCGTCAAATTTTAAAATCAAATATTTAAATAATGTACGAAAGCCATTTAATCGATGCAACCACCTGCACCAAATGTGAACTTTGTGTGAAAATTTGTCCGGCAGGTATCATTGAAAAAACTGAGAATACCTGTATCTCATTCCGAAAAGATCGTATTGACATCTGCATCGCTTGCGGCCATTGTATGGCCATGTGCGAAACAAAATCCATTAAGATCAAAGGGATTAGTTATGAAACCAACTTCAAGGATATTCCAGCAATCCCAATAAATCACCAGCAACTGATGGATTTTCTGATGACCCGGCGTTCGGTTCGGATTTTTCAAAACAAACCTGTGCCCCGGGAGCTGATTGATAAAATCCTTGAAGTCATTTCAACGGCCCCTTTCGGGGTCAGTCCTGATAATGTTGAGATTACGGTTGTTTCCGGTAAATCGCTCATAGAAAATGCAGTTCCTGAAATGTCGAAAATATATATGCAATTGGGAAAGGTTATAAAAATTCCGGTCCTGGGCTGGCTGATCAGGCGAAACATGCCCAGGGAAACCAGTAACACCCTGATGAATTTTATCGTTCCTCACATTGAAAAGGGTCATTATTCCAATGCTGGCAATGCTGACGACATTGCCCGAAATGCACCTGCGCTATTCATTTTTCATGCGCCAAAAGGAGCGGAAGAACACACTGTCGATGCGCATATTTATTTGACTTATGCATTACTTGCAGCACATTCGTTGGGACTTGGAGCAACAGCGATCGGGCTGATCGGGCCAGCAATCAATCAAAGTAAATGGCTTCGCACCATGTTCCAGATTCCGGCAGGGAATGAGGTTGTGGAAACGATGATCCTGGGTTATCCTAAATTAAAATTCAAGCATGCCATTGTCAGGCCCAGGAATAAGGTGGTGTATATAAGCTAAAAGACAAACAATCAAGATATTATGAAGAATATACTTGTTATTTACTACTCAAATAAAGGCAGTAATAAATACTTAGCCGGAAAAATTTCTAACAGTTTATCGTGCGAATTAGAAGAAATCAAGCCACGATTGAATATTTTTCTTCTGTTTTTGATGAACATTCATTTGGGTATCAAGCCACTGAAGCACAGGATTGAAGATTACGACAGAGTAATTTTATGCGGACCAATCTGGATGGGTAAGCTTATTCCCCCGCTTCGTAGTTTTATCAAGAAGTATTTTAATAAAATCAATAAATTGATTTTTGTCACCAGTTGCGGCAGCACGGATGCCAAGAAAGATGAAAAATTCGGACATGGTTTGGTTTTCAAAGAAGTAGAAACCTTTTTAGGTGATAAATGTATTTTTTGCCAGGCATTTCCGATTGGGCTTGTTTTACCTGACAATCAAAAAGAAGATACTGATGCTTTTATGAAAACTCATTTGAATGATGAGAATTTTATAGGTGAGATACAGGACCGGTTTGACAAATTCATAAAGAAGGTGAATGAGATGACCAGATAGTAAGGAAAATATGCGCAAACGCACAACACACGGGCTGGAATCAGAATTAGAACAAGTTTTAACAAACTCCTATAAAGCAGGTATGATTTCTTATATAGCCACTCATCCGGGAGCTTTTAAGGAGGCCATTCAATTAGCCATTTCAGATAAACAACCCTATTCCTGGCGGGCAGCGTGGTTATTGTGGAGCATCATGGAAGTGAATGACACGCGGATAAAAGAATACATTAAAGACATCATTGGTATGATTGCAAATAGGAATGATGACCATCAGCGGGAATTACTGAAAATTCTTCAACAGTTGGAAATAAATGAAGAATACGAGGGCATATTATTTAATCTTTGTGCGACTGTTTGGGAAAAAATAAAGAAAAAACCATCTGTGCGACTTACTGCCTTTAAAATGATGGTAAAAATAGCAAAAAACCATCCTGATTTATCTCGTGAAATTATCTTTTTAACACAAGACCAGTATATGGATTCGTTGTCTCCTGCGGCAAAAAAATCTATTTGTAAGATGATAAAGGAGTTTCATTAAAATTAAAAAATACGATCATCACACTAAAATTCAAACATAAAAAAAATTGATTGATCACTTTTATACCAGTAATGAAAATGAAACATAATCCCATCAAAAGCAAACGATTAAATATAATTGAACAGGCATAACGTTAAAAGGATGAAAAACAATATTCCCGAAATGCATCATCATCATTCACTGCGTCTGCAAGGATATGATTATTCAG
>CAIYES010000208.1 GCA_903925275.1 uncultured Bacteroidales bacterium | reverse complement strand
TTCACCCAGGTTACAAAAATAATGGGTTCTGTCCGCGATGGTCAATCCAAGATGGCCATCCCCTTTGTAAACATTGTAATTCCGGGCACTACCATCGGGACACTCACCGATTTTGATGGGAATTATTCATTGGAATTCAAACAAAAAAGTGATTCCTTATCGGCATTCCTCATCGGATACAACAGAAGTACCAAAAAAATTCTATACAACCAGTTTCAAACCATCGACTTTGAACTTAACCCGCAAAATCTCAACCTCCCGGAAGTTACCATCACCTACCAGGGGAATCCGGCAGAGGTTTTGATTAAAAATGTGATCAGGAACAAGGAGAAGAATACCCTTCAGTCTTTTCAGGCATATCAGTATGAAGCCTATACAAAAATCGAGCTTGATGCCAACAACATCAGCGACCGGTTCAAAAACCGTAAAATTTTCAACCACTTTGATTTTGTCTGGAACTATCTTGATACTTCTACGCTGAATGGAAAATCCTATCTGCCGGTTTTTCTTACCGAAACCATGTCGGATATCTATTTTCGAAAATCGCCCCGGACAAGAAAAGAGATCATTACTGCCTCCTCGATCTCTGGTTTTAAAAACCCAAGTGTCTCGCAATTTCTTGGCAATTTATCAGAACAGGTGGATATCTATAAAAATTTCATCCCCCTGTTTGAACAGAACTTTGTAAGCCCTGTTGCCGATTTTGCCATTGATTATTACAAGTTTTATCTTGTCGACAGTGCTTTTATAGGCAATAAGTGGTGCTACCACATCATGTTTAAACCTCGCCGGAAGCAGGAACTGACCTTCACGGGAAACCTTTGGATCAATGATACATCGTTCGCAGTCAAACAATTTCAGATGCGTATCGCCAATGATGCCAATGTCAATTTCATCAACGACCTGGAGGTGATACAGGAATTTGAGTGGACCAAAAACCTGTTCTGGATGCTGACGCAGGATAAATTAAATGCCGATTTCAATATTTTGGATGATTCAAAAAAAACAATAGGCTTTTATGGTCACCGGACTACGATATACCGTAATTTTCAATTTGATATCCCTGAAAATAAAAGGTTTTTCCGCTTGCCGACAGATGTATTCATGGATCCTGCTGCCAGCAACAAACCAAAGGCATTCTGGGATGATGTGCGGCCCGAAAAACTAAGTGAGAAAGAAAAGGGCATTTACATCATGATCGATTCGGTAAAGTCAATACCAGTTTTCAGGACGTACACCGACATTGTATATGGCGTTTTTACTGGATATCTGTGCTGGGGAAAGTTCGAACTTGGCCCCTATTTCAAGCTTTTCAGTTATAACGGTCTGGAAGGTCCCCGTTTTCGCCTTGGCATTCGTACAGCTAATTCGTTCAGCACAAAAATCCAATTAGAGGCTTATGCGGCTTATGGGATTTTTGACCGGAAATTCAAATATGGCCTCGACCTTATCTACATGTTCAGCAAAAATCCACGACGTGATCTTACCGCTGGCTATAAAAATGATGTTGAGCAGCTCGGGTCAAGCCCTACTGCCTTTTCGACCGACAACATTCTTTCATCCCTTTTCCACCGGGGCCCCAACAACAAACTTACCTGGATTCGTGATTACAGGATTGCCTATGAACATGAATGGTATACCGGCTTTATCAACAGGATCCATCTGATTCATCGCGAATTATTTCCATTGGGATCAACAGAATTCATTGTCTATCCCAATCAGGGGAGCGACCCGGTGTATATGAATTCCATTTACACCTCTGTGGTACAATTAGACCTGAGGCTTTCATTTCGTGAACGGTTTGTTGCTGCTGAATTTTCAAGAGTTACGATCAGTTCGGTATACCCGATTATCCAGTTGAGCTATGCTTATGGCATTCCCCGTGTTTTTAAAAGTGATTATGAATATCACAAGCTGGCCTTGAATGTTTCCCAATGGTTTAATTTTGCAACCATCGGATGGTCAAAGTACATCATCGATGCAGGAAAGATCTGGGGAACTCTACCCTACCCGCTTTTGAAAATCCACGATGGCAATCAAAGCTTTTTTTATGATGACAACTCATCGAACCTGATGAATTATTACGAATTCGTAAGTGACACCTGGATCAGTGCCTCCTATACACACCATTTCCAGGGATTGCTATTCAATAAAATTCCGTTGTTCCGAAAACTGAAATGGAGGGAGGTAGGTCATATCAATTGTGTGTATGGAACCTTAAGCCGGCAAAATCAACAATATTCGCAATTTCCGGGAAACCTGAGGTCATTTGCCGGACAACCTTACTGGGAAGCCGGGGCAGGGATCGAAAATATTTTTAAAATTATCAGGGTCGATGCAATTTGGCGAATGAGCCACCTGCATGATACCGGCAATCTGAATGTTCCTAAATTCGGAATATTCGTTTCGTTATTCTTTTCTTTCTAATTTTGCGGTAAGCCAATTGTCATGGCAAAAAACTCATCACATGATTCTCAGAACTGAAAAAATTATCAAAAAATACCGGAAGCGGACTGTTGTCAACGAAGTTTCCATCGAATTGAACCAGGGAGAGATTGTTGGTTTGCTGGGTCCCAACGGCGCCGGGAAAACCACCTCGTTTTATATCATTGTAGGGTTGATCAAACCCTTTGCCGGACAGGTTTTTCTTGACGAGGTGAATATCACCAAAGAGCCCATGTATAAACGAGCCCAGCGCGGCATCAGTTACCTGCCACAGGAAGCATCCATTTTCCGAAACCTGAGCGTTGAAGATAACATCAGGGCAATCCTTGAATTCACGGGACTTACAAAAAATCTCCAAAAAGAACGGCTTGAAAAACTATTGGATGAATTCGGCCTTCAGCACGTCAGGAAAAGTCCTGGAATTACGTTGTCGGGAGGAGAACGGAGACGGTGTGAGATTGCCCGCTCCCTTGCTGTTGATCCGAAATTTATCCTCCTTGACGAACCTTTTGCCGGGATTGACCCCATTGCAGTGGAAGATATTCAACTGATCGTGAAAACATTGAAGGATAAAAACATCGGAGTCCTTATTACCGACCATAATGTTCATGAAACTCTGTCAATTACCGACCGGTCCTATTTGTTGTTCGAAGGATCCATTCTTCGCGCCGGTACAGGAAAGGACCTTTCCGATGATCCTTATGTCAGAAAAGTTTACCTTGGACAGAATTTTGAATTGAGATAAAACCACCGATCACTCATTCATTAATCAACAATATAGTTCTGAAAGAAGATGGACATCAGAACATAGAGAATTATGATAATGGGTATGGCACTGAGGAAAAACAGGGCAAAAAGGACGATTGAACTGATCAACAGAATATATCGAAGTTGGTTGCCTTTCCATGCAAGTGATTTAAATTTCATCGAAAAAATCCTGAAGTCCGAAATCAACAGGTAGGAAAAGAAAACAACCAATATCGCCAGAATACGGGTATTGGAGAAAAATTTGACAAGAAACTCAAGGTGAATTATACTGAACATATTGGGTTGAACATAAAGGACGAGCGGAACAGAAGCAAAAAATATTGCAATGGCCGGGGTGGGCATTCCGATAAAATTTACCTCCTGCCGCAGATCAATGTTGAACTTAGCAAGTCTCAGGGCAGAACAAACCGGGATCAGCAACGCCAGGTAGGGTGTTATATGCATCCGCTCCAGAACATTACAACTGCCCGAACAATGAGATAACAACATCTGAAAAATCATGATCCCCGGAGCAACTCCGAAAGAAACCATATCAGCAAGGGAGTCGAGCTGTTTCCCCAATTCAGAGTATGCCTTTAGTATCCTTGCAGCATTGCCATCCAGAAAATCAAAAACAGCCGCAATAAAAATAAATAAAGCCGCATAACCATATTGGCCATCAAAGGTCAGCGTAATGGAAATCAGTCCGCTAACTAGATTCAGCGTCGTAAGGAAATTTGGGATATACTGTTTGATTTTCATTGTCAATAATTTTATTTTTTAGGGACAAAATGAATATCCATTATAGTCATTCATGGTTTGCAGGAACATGAATCCAACGGATATTTCATAATCATCACTTTCCTGCAAAATTACCTATTATTTGCTATAATATTAGATACTATTTCATGAATATCCGCCGGAGATAATTTTTTACTTTTGCCGCACAAAAATTTCAGTATTGAAAGCATCTTCATTTCACTTCAACCTCCTACCCCGTCCAATGAATGAGAGGGAGGATTTCCGCTCTTTTGGGAATACCTGGGTGAGAAAAGTTTCATTTTTTATAATAGGTTCATTATTAGTTATCTAACTTCAACTGGTCATGCGACAATTTGCTAAAAATATTATTTTATTGCTTTGCGGAGTAATAATCCTGTCAGGAAATTTAAAAGCTCAATTCACAATTTCCGGCGAATTCAGACCTCGCCTTGAATACCGCGACGGATATTCCAGGTTAAGGGATTCGAGTCAGACTCCATATATTGATATATTGGGAAGGAACAGGCTGGTATTCGATTACAGGAGTGAAAAATTCATGGCTAAATTTTCTTTACAGCAAGCCTATGTTTTTGGCGAGAATAATTATGCCTCTGATACCATCACCCGCAATACTGTTAATATTTTCGAAGGATGGTTCCGATATAGCTTTACAAAAAGTTTTGCCCTGAAGATTGGCCGTACGGAACTGATTTACGATGATGGGCGCCTTTTAGGAAATTCAAACTGGTCACCCAAGGGAGCCTCCCATGATGTTGGGCTCTTTCAATGGGAAGCTGCAGCAAATGGTTATAAAGGCGACTTCGGCTTTGCCATTAACAACACAGCCCCTGCAACACCATTCCTGACCTCCTATCCGTTGAAAAATTACAAATACATGGGATATTTATATGAACAGAAGAAATTTTTCAAGGACAAATTAACCGTCAGTGTCCTGGCAATCCTTGATGTTTTTCAAAAAGCCAATACGATCAACAGCATTAAAACCATCCACAGAGACACCCTGTATGTTACCAATACCAACCACGATACCATCGGAACGACCATTGTGTCAACTACAACCACAACTTCGGCAACGACATCCTACCCGACTCAGTTATATGGCCGGTTCACCTTTGGGGGTACTGCCGGGTACACCTCGAAAAATCTGAAGATCTTCGCAGCAGGATATTACCAGGCTGGCCAACTCAGCGACGGAAGAACGATCAATGCCGGTTTCTTCGGGGGCTATGCATCATATAGAGTTTTAAAACCAATCACGCTGCTGATTGGGTACGAAAGCCTGAGCGGCAATGATTATTCGAACACGGCATCGCTGAAAACAAAGTCCACTGCTTTTTCGACCTTATATCCAACCAGCCACGGCTTTTATGGTTACATGGATATGTTTTCGACACAGGTTACCAATGGCAACAGCGCCGGTCTGACAGACCTTTACGCAAGAGCAACGGTACTGTTCAGTGAAAAAACCTCTTTTGAAGCAACCTGGCGGATGTTTGGCCTCGCAAAAGGGTATTTGCCGGCCACAGTAAAAAAAACCGGCGACCTTCCCTACGCTGCAGTTAAAAAGAACCTTGGGTCTGAAGTTGATTTAATGTTTGTTTACAAGCCCTTCAACAATTTTGAAGTGAACGCAGCCTATTGTTTTTTCCTCCCGACTTCAACGATGGAACGATTGAACGGATTGAATGCCGGCACCAGCAAATGGGCACAATACGCCTACATCATGCTTACCTACAAGCCAACTTTTTTCAATTCCGATAAGCACTGACCAGCCCTGTCTTTTTTTTCCGAACTTTGCAGGAAACCTTTGCAATGTTTGACCCTGATGCGATACGCATAGCAGATTACAATTACCAGCTTCCGGCTGAACTGATTGCCCAGTTCCCGCTGCCGGATCGTGATGCATCGAAATTACTCATATGCAGCAACGGCGTTTTATCCCAGGACATTTTTTCGAATATTGACCACCATCTTCCCGCGAACAGTCTGTTGGTTTTTAACGACACCAAAGTAGTCAGGGCAAGACTAATTTTTACCAAATCCACCGGGGCCCTGATAGAAATTTTTTGTCTTGAACCCATGGCTCCGGCTAATGAGATTCAAGCCGCGTTTCATCAGCAATCGGGATCGACATGGAAATGTCTCGTCGGGAATCTGAAACGGTGGAAAAGCGGTTTGCTGGTTCACGAATGCACCCAAGATGGCAGTCAACACCAGTTATTTGCAACCTATGCAGGTGCAAATGGAGATGGAAGTCATACCATTGAATTTCACTGGACCCCGCCGGAAAGAACATTTTCTGAAATTCTGGAATTGACAGGGCTGATCCCCTTACCTCCTTATATCCGCCGACCGGCAGAATCATCTGATACCGAACGTTATCAAACCATCTATGCATCGCATGAGGGTTCGGTGGCTGCTCCCACGGCCGGACTCCATTTCACCGGTTCCGTTTTCAAGAAACTGGCCCAGAAAGGAATCATATCCGGCAAGGTGACGCTGCACGTAGGGGTCGGAACCTTTAAACCTGTAACCGCTGAACAAATTACCGGCCATGTGATGCATCATGAAAAAATTGTGGTTACGAAGGAAACCATTTTCTGGCTGCTGAATAATCTGAAACGACCGGTTTTTGCCGTTGGCACTACTTCGGCAAGGACATTGGAAAGTCTTTACTGGCTTGGCGTAAAATTAATCAGACACGGAGAAGGACAGGTCCCCGTTGTGTCTCAATGGGATCCATATGTGGACAATGATTTGAAAATAATTGAAACGGAGCGGTCGCTCGAAGCCCTCCTTCGGTTTCTTGATACCCGCAGACTACAGGAATTTACAGGCGAAACACAACTTATGATTGTTCCCGGGTACCGGTTCAGGTTGTTATCCGGACTGATCACCAATTTCCACATGCCACAAAGCACTCTATTGCTGCTCGTTGCAGCCATGGTAGGTGAAGATTGGAAAGATGCCTATGCATTCGCCATTTCAAATGGATTTCGCTTCTTAAGTTATGGCGATTCCTGCCTCTTTTTTAACACCATGAAATAATTACATATAGATTTGTATCTTTGCACTGATTTGAGAATTAAAAACACGAACCATGACCTTAGGCATTTTATTAATATTGGGACTGGGTACCACGGAGTTGGTGCTGATAGCCTTGGTTGTTCTGCTCCTTTTTGGTGGTAAGAAAATCCCTGAACTTATGAAAGGATTAGGAAAAGGGGTTAAAAGCTTTAAAGATGGCATGGATGGCATGGAAGAAGAACTTAAAAAACCATCTGATAAAACTCCCCAGGCTGATCAAACCGAAAAGAAGGTCTGACCCCATTCCATTCTCCACTTTTCCGTTTTTTCCTGAATTTTTTGGAATCAATTGCCTCCTTTTTCACCTTTTCCAAAAAACAGGGTATTTGCTTCAGCTGTGTTACAAACGCAAACATTTCAAATTCAAGTATATAAGTTTTATTGTCTAAGCGGTGAAAATGAGTTGTCGGAGTTGACTCCATCATACAAAAATTAACAACCATGGCAAAGAAAACTATCTCGGGTGTAACTGTTGATGTCAATGAAGAGGGTTATTTCACAAATCCTGCACAATGGAACAAAGAGATGGCGGTGGAAATTGCCAAAGAGGAAGGAATCCATCTGACAGAAAAACATGTTGCTATTCTTGTTTTTCTGCGTGAACGATTTGCAAAAGGCGAAGCCCTAACAATCCGCTCGGTTGGAAATTCCGGGCTCGTTGACATCAAAGGCTTCTATGGTTTGTTCCCCGGTGCCCCCATGAAGAAGGCCGCCAAAATTGCCGGTATCCCTAAACCTGCTTCGTGTATATAATGCGGCTGATTCTTGTTCAAAGACAACAAAGATGACAACCGGCGCTCGGTTATACGTTTTCACATTCAAATTTTTCAACTGTGGCAAACGAAGAATTCCCTTTGAAAAAAGTATGCATCATTTGTGCCAAAGGGACACTTGAAGATGTATATGCAGCATTGATAATGGGCAATGGCGCCGTAATGGAAGGCATTGAAACAAAATTGTTTTTTACCTTTTTCGGTTTAGATGCCATTACAACGAAAACCATGAACAGTCTCCACACCGGGGTAACTGGAAATCCGTCAATGCGTATGCCGGGTGGGTTGCCCTTTCCAACACTACTCGGTGTGATTCCGGGTGTGGAAGCGGGTGTTTCAGCAATGATGCGCAACCAGATAAATAAAGCAGACATCCCTCCGGTGAAAGAATTTTTAGAAATGATTGATGCAGGGGGCGGTGAGGTTTTTGCCTGCAAACTGGGGATGGATATGTTCAAATTAAAGCGGGAAGATCTTTGGGAAGGTGTAAAAGAGGTGCTTACGGTTGGTCAGTTTTACGAAAAGTGCGGAGGGCTGCAAACACAAATCATCTTCACCTGAATAGAATCAGATGCATATTCATTACTTTTGCCTCGTTAACATATCCTGGTTTTTGGCAATAACAGGAAATATCGTTTTATGACCACAGAAAAGTACTTCGAGCAATTCCGGAAACAAATAATCGGACAAAATCTGGATTTCCATTCGCCGTATGGGAAGCAGCGGATGATCTACGCCGATTGGATCGCGAGCGGAAGGCTTTATATGCCCATCGAAAAGATCATGCTCGAAACCATCGGACCGTTCGTCGGCAATACACATACCGAAACAAGCGAAGTAGGAAAGCTGATGACCCAGGCCTATCATCTGGCCCACCAAAAAATCAAGGCCCATGTGAATGCAGGCAAGGATGATGTGATCATCACTACCGGATTTGGAATGACCGGGGCTGTCGTTAAATTCCAGCGCATCCTGGGACTAAAAACATGCCGTGATGAATCCCCCCATCGCTTCAGTGGTGAATCGGAAAAACCGGTGGTGTTTGTTACCCATATGGAACACCATTCTAACCAGACTACATGGTATGAAACCATCGCCGACGTTGTGGTGGTGGAACCGGAGAAGGATTGTTTGGTCGATCTCAACCATCTGGAGGATGCCCTCAAGAAATACGCGAACAGGAGACTTAAGATCGGGGCATTCACCGCCTGTTCCAATGTTACAGGTATCCGCACACCTTACCATGCCATGGCCCGCCTCATGCACGAGCACGGCGGTCTTGCCTTCATTGACTTTGCCGCTTCAGCACCTTATGATGAAATGAACATGCACCCGGCTGACCCCATGGAGAAATTAGATGCGGTTTTCTTTTCGCCCCACAAATTTCTCGGTGGGCCGGGTTCATCCGGGGTGCTGATCTTCGATTCGAACTTATACAACATGAAGGTGCCTGATCAGCCGGGCGGTGGTACCGTTGACTGGACCAATCCATGGGGAGAGCACAAGTATATTGATGATATCGAAATCCGGGAAGACGGTGGAACCCCAGGCTTCCTGCAAGCCATGCGCACAGCCCTCGCCATTGAGCTGAAGACGAAGATGGGGGTGAACATGATTCATGAACAGGAGAAAGAGCTCGTCAGCCTCGCCTTCAGGGAGTTCAGAAAAATACCCGACTTAAATCTGCTTGCTGATTCGATTGAAAACCGCCTGGGTGTGATCTCTTTTTACATCCGGGATATCCATTATAACCTCATCGTAAGTCTGCTCAGCGACCGCTTCGGGATCCAGGTCAGAGGCGGATGTGCCTGTGCCGGAACATATGGCCATTTTTTACTCGATGTGAGTTACGAAAAATCAAAAAAAATAACAGACAAGATCAACCAGGGAGATTTATCGGAAAAACCAGGTTGGGTAAGGGTCTCACTGCATCCAACCATGACCGGCGAAGAAGTTATCTTCACAGCAGATGCCCTGCGACAGATTCAGCGGAACCACAAGGAATGGGGAGGTGACTATTCTTATAATAAACACACCAACGAATTCATGCACAAATCCCTGCTCACCGAAGAATCCCGGGTTAAATCATGGTTCATGATATAATAAGCCTGCGATATATTTTATAGACCCTCCCGGATATCGTTTTTTTTTTCTATTTTCGCAGTCAGCACATCAGAAAAAAACCTGGATGCATTGTCCAAACTACTCCACCTGCCAGCTTATCCACGTTTCTGGGTTTGTTAAACCCGAAACCCTGCGTGACACATACATCAGTGACTTCTGCATCAACATTCCGGAAAACTGGAAAAACTGTAAACGGTTCCAAACCCACAGCATCCTTCATTTTTGCCCCGACTTCGTTTTACCCGACATACCTCTTTCCGTTGATGAAATAATGGACAGGTTTGATAATGAAATATCTTTACCAATCAATTCGACAAAATAATTTATGGCAACATTGGAAATTGAAGGCAGAATCCTGGAAGTTGACGGAGACGGTTTTTTATCAAACCCTGCCATCTGGAATGAAGAACTGGCAGCAGCCATTGCAAGGCATGACGGAATAGCTGAGATGAGCGAAAAACACTGGGCTATCGTTAGAATAATCCGCGCGAACTGGGAAGAAAAAGGGATGGCTCCCATGATCCGCGTGATATGCCAGTCGACAGGGGTCAAACTGCGTGAAATTTACGAATTGTTCCCTCTTGGTCCCGCGCGTGGCGCCTGTCGTGTAGCAGGACTTCCGAAACCCGATGGTTGTGTTTAAACTGACAGATTGATATGAACTGGTATCACTATGCCGCGCTGGCTTCGCTGTGCTTCTGTCTGGTCGTTTCATTTTATCATATGCTCCGGCTGATCCGGCTTGGAAAACCCTTGGATTGGGCTCCATCGGCCGGCAAGACCCTGCCAGCCATACAATATTCTTTCACCGGCGCCATGAGCCCGTCGAAAAAAGAATCGGCCTTTCTCCATCTCCCAACCTATACTGCCGGTATCCTCTATCACCTGGGAACATTCATGTCGATATTCCTGTTCTTTTTTTTCCTGGCTCATGTTACCTTCACAGGAGTATTTGCCGCCTTGTTATCCGGATTCTTTGTAATAACTGGAGGATGTGGCATCGCAATCCTGATCAAACGCATGACTAAAAAGGAACTCCGCAGTCTTTCTAGTCCCGACGATTATATTTCCAATGTGCTGGTTACTTTTTTCCAATTAATAACAGCATTGGTTCTTTATATTCCTGCAACGATACCAGGGTATTTTATCATAGCAAGTTTGCTACTGCTATATTTCCCGGTCGGGAAACTGAAACATGCCATCTATTTTTTCGCGGCTCGGTATCATCTGGGCTTGTTTTACGGTCGGCGCGGAGTGTGGCCGCCAAAATCCTTGTAACCGAACGATCTGATGGGAGCATTGAACGAAGATACGATTAATAAAGGGCTGGGAGTTTTTCAGGATCCAATCGACAGCAAGCTGATCACGCACCTGAACAGTTGTGTGCATTGCGGACTCTGTGCTGAGAGTTGTATTTACTACCTGGTTACGAAAGACGAACGGCTGACACCTGCACGGAAGGTTGATATTGTTTCCTCCATTTACCGGCGTTATTATACCCTCACGGGGAAAATTTTCCCATCGCTGGTAAATGCCCGCGATCTGGATGAGCAAACCACCCGCGAAATGGTCGACCTGCTGTTTGGTGCCTGCACAATGTGTGGCCGTTGTACCATGCACTGTTCGGTTGGCGTCGACATCGCCTACCTGGTCAAAACCGGCCGAACCATGTTGTCGGAAATGGGAATGGTTCCGGCTACCCTTCAATCAACAGTTAACGCAGCCGTCGTATCGGGCAACAACATGAGCATCCCTGCCGATGAGTTTGTTGATACCCTGAAATGGATGGAGGAGGAGTTGATCGACGAAGTCAATGATCCGAAAGCATTGATTCCGATAGATGAACCCGGAAAAAGGGTGCTGTACACCCTGAATCCCAGGGAACCGAAGTTCTATCCTCTTTCCATCGCCGCCATGGCCAAGATTTTTTTTGCTGCCGGGGAGAGCTGGACACTGTCGACAAAGATGTATGACGTGACCAACTATGCTTATTTTTCGGGCAATTCCAGCGAGGCAAGCCTCATAGCCGGCAGGCTGTGGAATGAAACCGAGGCGCTGAAGTCACAAACGTTGGTTCTGGCTGAATGTGGACACGGGTCAAGGGCATTCAGATGGGAGGCTCCCAATTACCTGCAGAAACACTTCCCTTTCGAAGTAATTACTTCCGTGGAATGTATCGCAAAATACATACGGGAAGGGAAGATTCGCCTGGATCCGGATAAAATTAAAGATGTGGTCACCCTCCATGACCCGTGCAACCTGGTGCGTAACGGAGGTATCATCCATGAACAACGGTATATATTGCATCAGTTCATTCACGGTTTTGTTGAAATGACTCCTCATGGAACCGACAACTACTGTTGTGGCGGGGGCGGGGGACAATTGGCCATGAGCGAATACAATGAGCGCAGGATGAAGATCGCAGAGATCAAAGCAGATCAGATCAGAAAAACAGGGGCAAAAATTGTTTTAGCCCCCTGCCATAACTGTGTGGATCAGCTTACCCAGATCAATATTCAATTCAAACTCGGGGTACAGATAAAAACCTTGGCCGAAATTGTTGCCGATGCCCTGATCCTTGACCAGAAGTAATCAACGGATTATCAACATAGCTTAGATAAAACTTATGAGCAACCAGATTTACCTCGACAATTCCGCAACAACATTCCCAAAACCGGAAGCGGTGTATGATTTTATGTACCATTTTTACCGAGAACACGGAGTCAGTCCCGGACGCTCGGGTTTCGATGCCGCAATAGCGACCGAGGAAGTTGTTCATGAAACCCGTAAAATGCTGACAAATCTGTTTAACGGGGATGATCCAAACCGCCTTACCTTCAGCTACAATGCCAGTGATTCGTTAAATATGGTTTTGCAGGGACTTGCCAATTCCGGCGATCATGTAATCACCACAAAGCTGGAACACAACTCCGTGTTGCGTCCGCTGTATCACCTGAGCATCAGCAATAATGTCGAAGTAACTCACATCCCATTCGACAGCCATGGTTATGTGGATCCGGATGATTTCAAAAAAGCATTTCGCAAGAACACCCGGATGGTGGTAGTCAACCATAGCTCCAATGTGATCGGAACTGTTCAGCCGCTGGCTGCCATCGGGAAGATCTGCAAAGAGGCGGGTGTGTTATTTATTGTCGACAGCAGCCAGAGCGCCGGCGCTATTCCCATCGACATGAAGGCCATGGAGATTGACGTCCTGGTTTTTACAGGACATAAATGCCTGATGGGACCAACAGGGATAGGTGGTTCGTATATCAGGGAAGGCGTACCGGTACGCGGCACACGATTTGGCGGAACCGGTGTGCGCTCCGCTCAAAAAAACCACCTCGAAGAATACCCTTACCGGATGGAATGTGGCACACTGAACCTTGTGGGAGTTGCAGGATTGCATGCAGGCCTAAAATGGGTACTGGAACAAGGTATCGAAAACCTTCATCACCGGGAGATCCAGTTATGGGACAAACTGCGCAAAGGTGTTCAGCGCATCGAAAACGTGACGACCTACTGTGCGGAAAGCATTGAAAACCAGAACCCGGTGTTGAGCCTCAACATCAAAGGGTTTGAATCGGGAGATGTCGGAACCATTCTTGATGTTGATTACAATATCGCCTGTCGTACCGGACTGCAATGCGCCCCGATGGTGCACGAAGTGATCGGAACCGATAAAATCCATGGTACCGTTCGCCTGAGTATGGGCCCGTTTAATACCGAAGCAGACATTGATGCAGCCATCGAAGCTATCGGGGAGATCGCATCAATAAGACATTAAAAATAAATCGCTTTAGTATCACTTTTTAGTTTATCTTTGCCGGCAGTTTATCATTTATTAACCTTAAATTATTCAACAATGAAAAAGAACATGGGATTAATTGATAAGGTGATCAGAGCTTTGGTTGCTGTTGTTGTTATTTCACTATATTTTGCCAACGTAATATCAGGCGTTTTGGCGATTATCCTTTTGATCTTTGCCGGAATTTTCATACTTACAAGTTTAATCAGCTTTTGCCCGTTGTACCTGCCTTTTGGCATAAATACCGGAAAAAAGGAATAGATTTCCCGCAAAATCGCATATTTACAAAAAAGGTGAATCCGGATTTGAACAATCCAGGGTTCACCTTTTGTTTTTTATTTAACGGCTGGATGAATCTCCTCGCCGCTGCACGCAACGTGAAATTAACTGATCAAGCGGAATTAACCCAAATGACCCCACCCCTAAAACTCTTTTTCATTGTCTCTCAAGGGTGGTTATTGAACCACAAGCTTTTTAACTGTTGTTTCCTGGTCAGATTTCAAACGGAGCATATAGATGCCTTTCGCGAAAGCTGAAACATCCAGGGATTTCAGAAAAGCGCCTTTGAAATGGGTCAGGTTATCTGAATAAAGCACCTTCCCATTTAGCGAAAGGATTTCTATCTCAATACTTTGCGGGTCGTTGATGGTAAAGCTGATATTTAAGAGCTGGCTGGCCGGATTGGGATAAATTGAAAGGTCGTTGAATGAAGTCTGTTCATCGGTGCCAACCATCGGGGAATAACTTACATCCCAGCCAGTACCACGCACAGTATTGTTGGTGAACCATACTAGCATCATTTTTCCGGTAGTTGAGGTGAATGGTCCCGGAGGAGTGCTGTAAACGCCCGATAAGGTCGTCATCAGCGTACCGGCTCCCATATCATAGATCAACAATTTATCATTATTCTGTTCCGTATTAAAACTGTTCACCGTCAGAACAATTTTTGAAGCGCCTCCAGGGGTGATGTTCCATCTGCAGTTGGATTGGTTGCGATACTGGAAACGATTGCTGCCATCGGTGATATTGCCCCACCCTTCAAGCAACGTGGTTACTGATTCACAGAATTTAACGGTATTGGTGGTGTAGTTGGCCAACCATCCATTTGCTGTTCCCGAGCCATCTGTTGTAAATGTAATAAACATTTGCGGACCTGTCGAGGTTACAGCAGGCATTGTTCCTGGGGTACCGCTATAGGTTCCGATGAGCGGGGCTGTGGCGTCGGCACCGTCATAAACGTTCACTATATCACCGGCGAGGGTAACAAAACGCGTAAAGGTGAGGGTAATGGTGTTCACGCTGTCGTCGGGAGCAATGAGCCAACTACAGTTGCTATTGTTCTGGTACCCGGCTACAGGGCCGCTACCATCTTCGATGGAGCCGAAATCGTACGCATCAACAAGCGTATTGCCATTGCAATAGGAGGGATAAAGTGAGGTCTTAGGCTCAATATGGAGAACTGCTCCCTGTTGACTGTTGAATGTGTACCCGCCTGGATTGAGGTTATTCAGATAAAAATATCCGTTTGAAGAGCCACTCCAGCCCCAGTTCATATGAAAATAGTCGGTTCCCTGGTAACCATCGCAAACCCATGAATGCCCGCCATTAGGACCCTGACCACCATATTGAACCGGTTTACCGGTATTTATATCTCCGATGAGCAGATTGTTCCAATTGGTTGTTGTATAGCTCGATTTACTGACTGCCGTGCATGATGAGGCATATTGAAAATAGTTCTGTAAGGCTGCAGGCACGTCATTTTGGTATGCACCGGAGGCGCAAGTTCCATCCAGATTGTACATCATATTCAAACTAATCCCTGCATGATAGGAAATGAGTGCCACCGGATTGCATTCCTTGCCTGGAGAATCGGTCATTCCGTTCCAGTCATAGGTTGTATTCCCAAAGTTGGCACATTGTTGAGCGTAGCCCGCCGGCGTATAGCAGTGCTGGCCTGTTCCGGTATTGGGCCACCTCCAGTAATACATGATCTGAGCCATGGCAGTTGCCACACACCCCACAGTAACATGACCACCATAGGTACCGCACGCTGCATCAGCAGGACAAAGGAAATTATATGGAAAACCCTGGTCCCATGTACTTGTCAGAAGAGGTGCCACGTCTGTAACAGTTGCTGGGTCATCGGTCAATGATGATAAATTTAAATTGTATAGCCTTTGCCATTCATTTGAGATCGTAAAATCGGGTAAAACATTGTTTTGAATATTTCCGACGATTTCCTGTTTTCTGCAACCCATCCAGAAGGCGAATCCTTCCGGCTGATTGTCCGGATTATATTGTGAATCAAAGGAATAACCGATTACCGGGATACAACAATCATCGGCTGAAACGATGATATAACCCTTATCGGTAAAGTTGAAAACATAGTAAACGGGCAGATTCCCTGCTTTCTCAACAAATTCATTGTCGATTGAAACTTCACTGTAAACAACTGACCTGTGTAGATTCTTTGTCAACCGTTCGAAATAAAAATTCTTTGCTGCCAGCCTGGCATCTTTAATTTCCACCAGTTTTGCAGAAGTGCTTAAACCGGTTAAAAGAATCAATACTGTAAAAAGTAAAGTGATTTTTCTCATGTGACTTAATGATTTTAATTTATACGTATAAGATAGAATGACCGTTGTAAAAACAATCATATTTTCCTAAAAATAAGGGGCAGGAATTCCTTGTGCAAAATTAAATAAATAACAAATTCACCTGAACATGCATGTTCAAACAAACAGTGAATTTTAGGAGGAGCGGAAAATTATCCTATTTGGATTTTTTCTCCTTTTTTTCCTTTTTATCTTTTTTCTGCTTTTTTTCCTTGCTCTTCTTGCACGTGCACCTGTCATTGGTAAGCGACTTCAGAAGTTCAATCTCTTTTTCATGAAGTTCAATGAGGTGATCGACTTTCTTTTCGAGCACATTTGTATCCGGGAAGAATTGTTTGTCGCAGGTATTCGTTTCAATATCCTTTAGTACCTTGAGCATTTGTTCAAGGATTATTTCACGTTCAGCCATGGTAGATTTATTTATTCAAATGTACAAATTTAAATCCTTTGTGCAAACTATATCAGGAAATTTTTTTATCTCTACCTTTGTGTTCGAAAAACAAGCAGGATGAAGAAAACAGATTCAACCATTCCGGACGAGGTAAAAGAAATGACCTTTTGGGAACATCTTGATGAATTGCGTGGTACATTATGGCGTATTCTCATTGCCGTATTGGTTACATCAATTGCCGCATTCGCATTCAAGGGGATCCTTTTTGACGACATCATCCTTGCCCCAAAATCAAAAACATTTATCACCTACCGTGCCTTTTGCCATCTGGGGGAATGGCTTTCAATGCCATCGCTGTGCATCGATCCATCACACTTCCAACTCATCAATATCAGCCTGGCAGGACAATTTACTTCGCATATGAACATATCACTTGTAGCAGGCCTGATCATCGCCCTCCCCTATGTTCTATGGGAATTGTGGCGCTTCATCAAACCAGGGCTTTCCGAAGACGAGGTTCGGAGTTCAAGGGGAGCTGTAACCGTCATTTCATTACTCTTCATTGCCGGGGTCCTGTTCAGCTACTTTGTTGTAGCCCCTTTGATGATCAACTTCCTGGGAGGTTACACCGTAAGTGATGCTGTGGCCAATCAGATTGCACTTACATCCTATGTCAGTTCAATTACTATGATGACCCTGCTGATGGGACTTCTGTTCGAACTGCCTGTACTTATTCTATTCCTTACCAAAATAGGTATTATCACACCCCGTCATTTGCGAAAATACAGGAAGCACACCATTATTGGTATCCTGATCGTGGCAGGTGTTATCACTCCCAGTCCCGATGTGTTCAGCCAAATTATCGTTGCAATACCCCTGTATGCCCTGTTTGAATTGAGCCTTGCCATTTCTTCCCGCATTTACCGTAAAAAACAGGAAGTAGCAGCTGAATAAAGGTGCTTTAACAGATGTAACCTTTTATAAGAGGTGCCGTCTAAAACCCGAAAACACCTAAACAATATCTATTATGGAACCAAAACGTCTTTATCGCAGTCTTACTGATCGGAAGTTTGCCGGTGTTGCCGGAGGACTGGCCGAGTATTTAAATATGGATCCACTTCTGATCCGGCTTATTTTTGTGGTCCTCACAATTTCCGCCGGCGCCGGAGTCCCCATTTACATAGTTCTTTGGATCGTTACGCCCGAAAAACCAATCAGGATACAATCGTCAACGGATCAACCTCCCCGGGATTATCAGGAACCAACCTATGAAACATCCGGTAATCCCAATGAATCTCCCAAAACCGGAACTGTCAATTCAACAACATCAACATCATCAGTCCAACAAAACAAGGAACAGAACAAAGGGAGTTTGATTGGTGGACTGGTGCTCATCACGCTGGGCGGATTATTTCTGGCTGCCGAATTTATCCCGCGGGTCGATTTCTGGGATCTCTGGCCGGTAATCCTCATCGTAATCGGAATTGGGTTGCTTTTCAACACCCTCACCGGAAGAAAACAAAATATTAATTAGTGCTAAAATCCTTAACAAATGAAATATCGTCATGTATTTTGGGCCCTTGTCCTTATTGCAATCGGGACATTATTTATGCTGAATAATTTTGGGATACTGGATTTTGGTTTCCTTACGCTATTAAACCTGTGGCCATTGATCCTGATCTTATGGGGTATATCGGTTTTACCTATCAAGGATTACATTAAAGTTATCGCCCTTGTTGCTGTTCTTGTTGTGACAGGTATTTTCTTCAACCGGATTTCTGAGAAATCATCGTGGATGCATTTTCACAATTTCAGGGGTTTTTCCGACAGGGATTGGGAGGATGATGAAGATACAACAACAACCTACAACTATCAACCTCAAAATCTGAGCGTTCCGTATGATTCATTGATCGGAAAAGGAGAATTACGGCTCGATGCAGCAGCAGGCAATTTTCACCTGCAAGGGGTTACCTCCGATTTTCTTTCATTCAACAAAAGTGGCGACATCGGAAATTACTCTCTGACAACGACAAATGAAAACGGCAAAAAAAAGATCAATCTTTCGCTTGAAAAATCGGGGATCCGACATTCAGTATCTTCAAACGATGTTGAGATCAAGCTGAGTGATAAACCTTCCTGGAACCTTGTTTTTGAAATCGGCGCTGCCGAAATCGATTTAGATTTGCGGGATTATAAAATTGATACAACCACAATTAACGCCGGGGCATCTTCGATCAACATCAAAATCGGGGATAAAAACCCATTGACATACATGACTTTCGATGCAGGATTATCTTCTATTAAAGTTGAAATTCCAAAAGAATCGGGATGCCAGGTTAAATCGGAATCATTTATGATCAGTAAGGAATTCGAAGGATTTACCAAAAAAGGGGATGGAATTTATCAGACGGCTAACTTTGCAACCGGTAAAAACAAAATTTACCTGACCATTAAAACTGCCATTTCGAAGATAGAGATCATCCGCTATTAATCATCTGTCGAGGAAATTTTTCACCACTTCGTAAAATTCCCCGGGAGCATCTGCGTGAACCCAATGTGAAGCATTTGCAATGGTTTTCACCTCTGCCCCGGGGAATTTCATTTCCATATCCGGCAGATCGGAATCCCTGATATAACCAGACAACCCGCCACGGATGAATAAAACCGGCCCCTTGTAATTGCCGGTATCATTGATTCCTTCAAAAACAGACAACAGGTTCTCGTTGATCGCCTTCAGGTTCAAACGCCAATCCATGCTGTACCGGTCACGCCAGTAAACATTTTTCAGAAGGAATTGCCGTAATTTCAAACTTTTCACCATCACTTTCAATTGGTTTTCAACGTCGGTTCTTGAATTTTTATGGCTGAAATCAACCGCCATCATGGCATTGAGCAATTGCTGATGTTCCATGCCGGGAGGTGATTTCCGCAGGGAGATGTCTACAACCACCAATTTTTCGATAAGTTCAGGATGATGAAGTGTGAAATACATGGCTGTTTTACCACCCAATGAATGTCCAATCAGCGAAATTTCGTTCAAGCTATATTCATCCAGCATCTCCGACAAATCATTTTCCAGCGATGGGAAATCAAATATCCCGCTATGCGGAGATTGTCCATGATTACGAAGGTCGGGAATATAGACTGCGTAATGTTCACCAAGCTGGCGTCCAAAGGACACCCAGTTATCGGAAAGACCAAATAAACCGTGCAAAATAACGACAGGTTTACCCATTCCAAATTTTCTGCAAAATAATTTCATTACCTGGTTCTTATTAACATAATTTTGTTGAAAACTTATCGTTTTTACGTGTCAAAAGTACATAAATTTGTAGCCTATTTGCAACCGAATTTAGTATCAACCTGATGAACTTTCCAACTATATATAATAAATTGATTTATAAACATTTAAACATTTACTATACTGGTAGAGGGCATCAATAACTTTCACCTCCTAACCGAGAAAAAAACAATGGAAAAAAATCCAACAGAAAAACTGGTCATCCCCCATCCCGAATTATCAGAAGAAGAAGAACCTCCAAGTCAGTCCACCTTCATAGACGAAGTATCACTTTTAGACGAATATTTAAAATCACGTATCGATCGTGATAAAACCGCAACCAGTGATCGTTCGCTTGCATTTATGCAAAGCTATTTCCCCGGAGCAACGATCAAAGACTGGAATAACTGGCATTGGCAGATCAAAAACAGCGCCCGTTCTATCGAGCAGTTGGCACAGTACATCCGGCTTTCCGACAATGAAGTAAAGCCGTTCGAAACAAAAAGCCAATCGCTTCCGTTGCGTATTTCACCTTATTATATAAGCCTGTTGGACCCGGACAATCCGGAGCAGGCTTTGCGTAAGAGTGTAGTTCCGGTATTCGACGAATTTCTGACACATGTCGGAGAAGCATCTGATCCCTTATCGGAAGAGCAATACAGTCCTGTACCAAACATTGTTCACCGCTATCCCGACCGGGTTTTATTCCTTGTAACCGGTTTTTGTTCCACCTACTGCCGGTATTGTACCCGTACCCGCATGGTGGCAAAAGACAAATGTCACATCGGGATAAAATCCTGGGAAGCCGGATTACATTATATTGAACAACATCCCGAGGTTCGTGATGTTCTGATTTCGGGAGGAGATCCGCTCACCATGCCTGATCTGCATGTTGAATACCTGCTTTCGCGGTTACGGAGTATTCCTCATGTTGAGATCATCCGTATCGGTACCAAGGTTCCGGCTGTACTGCCACAACGAATTACCCGTCCGCTGGTAAATATGTTGAAAAAGTACCATCCCCTCTTCATGAGTATTCACTTTACACATGCAGATGAGATTACGCTTGAAGTTAAGGAAGCGTGCGAAAAGCTTGCAAACGCCGGTATTCCTTTGGGAAGTCAGACGGTTTTGCTGAAAGGTATCAATGATGATGTTCAGATAATGAAAAACCTGATGCATGCCTTGCTTAAAATTCGAGTCCGCCCCTATTACTTATATCAATGCGATCCCGTTTTGGGTTCAGGGCACTTCCGGACACCTATCGAAAAAGGGCTTGAGATCATCAAAGGTTTGCGCGGGCATACCAGCGGATATGCGGTTCCAACTTATGTTGTGGATGCTCCCGGCGGTGGCGGCAAGATCCCTTTGCTTCCCGAGTATTATATGGGACGTGAAAATGGCTATGCCTTATTTAAAAATTACGAAGAGAAAATCTTCAGATATCCCGATTTTACGCAATAGCTTATGACCATAGGATTAACGTACGATTTACGGTCGGATTACCAGCAGGAAGGCTACAGTGAAGAGGAAACAGCGGAATTTGACCGTGAGAGTACCATTGAGGCGATCGAGATGACATTGCAACAACTGGGCTATCAAACCGACCGGATTGGCCATATTCGCCATCTGACCCAGCGGTTAGCCAAAGGTGACCGGTGGGACATGGTTTTCAATATCTGTGAAGGCATGTTTGGCATCGGGCGCGAAGCCCAGGTTCCTGCGTTGCTTGATGCATTCCGGATACCTTATACATTCTCTGATGCGCTGGTGCTTTCACTCACTTTACACAAAGGCATGACCAAGCGGGTTATACGCGATTGCGGCATCGCCACACCTGATTTTGCCATCGTCGAAAATGTTCAGGACATTGCACTGGTTAACCTGCCTTATCCTTTATTTGTTAAGCCTTGTGCGGAGGGAACGGGAAAAGGGATCAATGCCTTGTCAAGGGTAAACAATCGTGAAGAATTGTATGTAATTTGCCTGGATTTGCTGAAACGGTATCCTTCAGGCCTGCTGGTCGAGGAATTTCTACCCGGAAGAGAATTTACAGTCGGGATTCTTGGTTCCGGAACCGAAGGATATCCGGTTGGTATCATGGAGATTTTGTATAAACATGAGGATACAAACAACATATATTCTTATCAGACAAAATCTGATTATCTGAAATCGGTGGAGTATAGAATTCCGGAAAAAGAGATCTCTGAAAAATGTATCGACCTTGCTCTAGCGACATGGCGAATTCTGGGTTGCAGGGATGGAGGAAGAGTCGATATCCGTGCCGACCGTTCGGGAATCCCGAATTTTATTGAAGTAAATCCTTTGGCAGGATTGGATAAGATACATTCTGATTTACCAATCCTTGCCTATATGCATGGATATGATTTTGAAAGAATCATCAAAGAAATCATGCTTTCGGCAAGAAAAAGGGTTGAAATTTAATATTTTATGACCTCTCCCCCTGCCCCCTCCCCTTGAAGGGGAGGGGATGGGGTGGGGTCATTTGGGTTAATTCCCCTCTGTTTGCAGCGGATTATAAAATAGAATTCAATTGGTACTTCGTTGCTCTGCGGCGAGGAGATTCATTCGGGAGAAAATTACTTCATATGATAAAAAAAACAGTTCTCATACTTTATAATAAACTATCCAAAAAACCGAAAGATGATGAAGCTGATGTGATAGAACAGGTCAATTTAGTCACGGAAGCATTGATAGCGTTGAATTATGAAGTGCTTTACCTGCAAATTGATCTCAATTTAAAAACAGCAATCGGCCGTCTTCGGAAGTTAAATCCCGATATTATTTTCAATCTTGCTGAAACGATCGGAAACAAAGGAGAATTCACTTTTCTGGCAAATTCAGTGTTAAATTTTGTCCGGATTCCTTATACCGGTTCTCCGCTGATCCCAATGTTTCAATGTTCAAACAAGTTGCTTGCAAAAAAAGAACTCAGTAAAATCGGTGTAAAAACTCCGGAAGGTTTTAATCTGAATGAATGTAAAAAACTAAAAAGCGACAAGAAATACATTGTCAAACCGATATGGGAAGAAGGTTCGCTGGAGTTGGATGAAGATTGTGTTTTTTGGGGATCAGATCACGAATTCATTCAGAAAATCGGGATGAAAAGCCCTGATCACTACTTTATCGAAGAATTTATCGATGGAAGGGAGTTCAATAATTCCATCCTTTACAGTGAACGTGGGCCTGATGTACTACCACTGGCTGAAATGACCTTCAACGGTTATCCGGAAGGGAAACCAAAAATGATGGGATACAAGTCAAAATGGGATGATAAATCTTTTGAGTACTCGCACACCAGTCGGACATTTCAGTTATCCAGGTCTGACGAACCACTTAAACGCCAGATGATCCTGATTTGCAAGAAGTGCTGGAACGAGCTGGGACTGAAAGGACATGTCCGGATCGATTTCAGGGTTACAAATGAATCAGAGCCTTTGGTTATCGATATCAATCTGAATCCCTGCCTGTCTGAATCGGGCGGGTTCATGGCTGCTTCAAAAAAGAGGGGGCTCAATTTCCAGGAAGTCATTACACGCATCCTTGCTGATGCATTAAGAAAATAGCAACCATGATGAATACCAACCTTACTTTTCGCCGGGATGTTCAACCGGAAGATGTTGAAATTGTCAGGGATATAATCCTCTCTACTGGCTTTTTTTATGATTTTGAAGTCCCTGTTGCCCTTGAACTTGTTGAAGACAAAATTGAACTGGGTGACCGGAGTGACTATCATTTTATTTTCGCCGGGTTGAACGGAAAAACCGTTTCATATACATGTTTTGGTCCGATCGCCGGGACAGAAGGCAGTTTTGACCTTTATTGGATCGTTACCCACAACGACTATCGTGGCCAGGGTATTGGTAATCTTATAATAGAAGAAACCCACCGGGTCATCAGGGAAATGGGTGGTCGTATTGTAGTTGCCGAAACATCATCACTCGAAAAATATGCACCCACCCGCCATTTTTACGACAGGATCGGTTATTCTCAAGAGGCAAAAATCGATGATTTTTACATGAAGGGTGACGGGAAGGTTTTCTTTGTAAAGAGATTCTGATCTCTGACATAACTGACCCGGAAATTATTCGGGCAACCTGATGATGGTTCCTGCTGAAGAGTTGTATTTTGCAACCAACTTCCAGTTATATCCTGTGGTATCGTGCTTTACTGCCCAGAAATCATAGTTCCCGATGGCCCTGTCGCCGTTATCATCCAGCCTGGTATTTCCTGTTGCGCCAAAGAAATTTTCTGAAACCCTCACAAACGCCGATTTCAGCAATGCAATGTCTGGCGAAAGACCTGTTGTAGTATAGGTAAGCACACTAACCCAAAGTGCATCATAAGCTGTGAGGGCATAAACATCAGGCATACGGCCTAACTGAGCCTGAATTCTGTCTTTCAGTGGCAACCATTTATCTTTTGCAGCATCATCAAGTCCGTATATCGGACAAGGAAGTCCATGGGTATAGGCAAACAGGGCAGCATTCGTGTCGTTTTGCACCGATGTATTTCCTGCAAATGCGGAACCTCCATACCAGTAAACATTGTTCAGATGAAGGTATTTATTAGCTTCACGCAGTACACCTGAACCTTCGGCAAATGAAAGCATGTAAACAGCTACCTCATTGGCGTTGTGATGCCCCAATTCTGCACCTACAAGGGTATCAAGCCGGGATAACAACACTGAAAAATCGGTTGTTCCGGTTTCATATTTCAATGGGGGCAACACTGCACCGCCACATTTAATAAAATTTTCCCGGGTCACATTCAGCAGGTCATTTCCCCAAAGATCATCCCGAATGAAAGGAACGATTACCTTGATTTTATCATCGGTAAGCATTTTATTCATGGCCTCCCCCTGGATTAGATCACTGGAAACAAAACGAAAAATATTATCATTGGGTATCGCAAGGGAAACGGCAACACTGGAAGGACTTACAATTACCATTCCATGCGTATCGGCGAAATTTTTTACAGCTAGCAGTTCGGCACTGCTGTAAGGTCCGATAACCAACCGGATACCTTTTTCATAAAATATTTTCAGCTGTTTTAAAGCTTCAGCCGTATCTGTCTTTGTATCAACAATGTCCAGAGACAGATTTTCGGTAATGCCAACAGATGCAAGGTATTCATCGATATCCTGGCTGGCAAGTTCCAGCGATACCTGCGTAGCCTGACCCGTTGAAAATCCGCTTCCGGAGAGAGATAGTAAGGCGCCAATGCGGATTTCCTTTGAATTGACAGGTGTGTATCTTGGATTTTCCTTTTTGCTGCATGAAACAACAAGAAAAACCAGAATGGCTGAAAATAATATTTGTAGTTTTTGGTTCATTCAGGGTCAGAAGTATGATAAACGATTGTCATCCTGATATATTGTTTTACCCGACTGGCATTGGGTTTCATTAAAAACATACTCCGGCCGGGTCAATAAAGTTACGCTTTAAAATTAAAAATCCGGCATTTAAAAAAAATATTTCATGCAACCCCTTTTATTGGCTCAATGAATCTCCTCGCCGCAGAGCAGCGGGGAATTAACCTAAATGCAGGGATTTTCATCGTCATTCTTCCAGGCCGTTATTCCGGATCATATCCAATTGAGCCGGACTAAACACACCGGCCTTTAAGAGTTTCAGGTACTGTTCCGAAACACCATCATGGAATATCAGGGCATCGTCGGTATTGATCGTCACCTTTACGCCATGATCGACCAGAACGCGGACCGGATGGGTCTTGTACGATTTTACCCGTTTTAACCTGATGTTGCTGGTCGGGCAAACATTTAGCGGAATATTATGATCGGCAAGCCATTTCATCACCCCTGGAGAATCGGCTGCGCCGATGCCATGCTGAACAGCATCAAGTTCAAGTACCTCTACGGCTTCCTTGACCGAATCGGCACTTCCGAATTCGCCTGCATGGGCTTTACATTTCATGCCTTGCTCTTTGGCAAAACGGTACAATGCTTTAAAATTCCCGATGGGTTGGGCAAATTCATCATCGTAAAGATCAACCGACCTGAAATAGTTATATCCGAGATAAGATTCAAAACAAGACTGCAAAGTAGCCGGAGCCATACTACGCGAAAAACCCAGTTCCGGACGGAAGTCAATATCAGGAGCCACAGTATGGTGATAATGTTTCAGGGTCGAAACAATATGGTCGGCAGATATTTTGAACATCCGGCCAAAAAAAACATCAATGCTCATCTCAAGCTTTGTAATGCCATCACTGCGTGCCTGTATAAATGCAGCTTCCACACCTTTTTCAAACGCTTCAGGCAACTCAAAAAAAGGACGATATACCTGTCCTATCCAATGGTTAAGTTCCCTGATGCCAGGTTCAGTTGCCTTGAATTTTTCAAGTTTTTTCCCGAAATATTTTTCGATAACCGAACGCTTTCCTCCAAGCAGGCAATGGTTATGAAGATCGGCTTTGGGAAATTCCCTGATAGTTGCCAGCCGGCTATTTCTTAATGCATCGGAAAATGTCAATTGCGCAGATTTTTTCTGACCTGATTACACTATTCTATGTTTATCTGAACCGAGTTCCTATATATCGGCAATTCGTTTTGCGAAATTGTAAAATCGATTTTGTGGGGTAACTTATTATTATTGGATAAAAGAATGGTATAGGTGTTATCGCCAACACTATTAAACTGAATTAAATTTCCAGCTGTCATACACACAGACTGATCATTCACATTGACATGCCGGAGATCCAGGATATTCAGACTATTGACATCAAATTCGACCATTGATTTCACAGGATAAAGAGAAGAGAGTTCAACCCTGAGCTCCACTACTTTTGTGGAGTAACGCACTTTAAACGCTGCCTTTGCAAGCGGGGTGTCATAACGAAGTGCATCGGTTATCTGAAAAGTATCAACCGGTTGTGCAGCGGCAAAGTTTTCCTGCATTTCGGGATTGGCAATTATAGCATCTTTAGTATTACTCTTTGAACCACTGAAAATCATAGCCCCTGCAAAAAAGCCCATCAGGAAAACTATGCTTAGGCTGATCCAAAAAACCGGCCGATTCTTGCGAACAATTTTGATTTCAGGATGCTCATTATGCGGGGTATGTATTTCCATGGCTTATCAGTTTATATTTCCTGGGGTGAACAATTGAAAAACATACATTTATCATCAGTGGCATTGACAATGGAGTTGATATTGCTGCGCTATCCGTGCAGTTTTTTTCATCACGCGCAGCAGGTTACCACCCCATATCTTCCGAATATCATGCTCTGTATATCCCCGTCGGACTAGTTCAAGGGTGATGTTTCCCATTTCACTTACATCAAAACACCCTTCAACACCACCACCGCCATCAAAATCGGTACCGATACCCACATGATCGATTCCAGCCACTTTTACGATGTGATCAATATGATCAACCACATCAGCAACGGTAGCCAATTTCTGTGGAAATTTTTCATTTATGGCATTCCACTCTTTTCGGGCTATCTTCATCTCGTCTTCGGTCAACCCGTCAAAATCATGAAATTTTTTCCGAACGGCCGTCCTGGCCGAATCGCGGGCAGGATTGGGGGATGGTGTTTTTACATAGTCACTCAGGATGCACATCTGAACCACTCCTCCGTTTTTTGCAATGGCCTTCAGCAGATCATCAGACAGGTTGCGGGGATTGTTGCACAGTGATCTTGCACAAGAATGCGAGGCGATAACCGGAGCCTTTGTGAATGATAAGACTTCACGCAATGCCTTATCTGAAATATGTGAAACATCGACCATCATCCCAACATGATTCATCTCCATGACTACATCAAAGCCAAATGCGGTTAGTCCTGTGTTGCTGACAGTGTCGGTTGAAGAATCGCATATATCATTATTCCTGGTGTGGCAAAGTGTAATATATCTGGCACCACGCAAATAATAGGTACTGATCAATGACAGATCTTTCCCGATGGCATACCCATTTTCAACACCAATGAATATTGCCAGTTTATCTTCCTTTTTTAACCTTACGATATCCGCAGGCGACACTGCCAATTCAGCAATCGGGTGATTACGGTTTAAAACAGCATCAATGGTATCAAAAAGCCCGATTGCCTTCTGCTTCACTTTTTCATATCCTTCGGGATTGCAAGTCCCCTGCGAAACAAACACTCCAAAAAAAGCACCATTAAGACCGCCTTCTTTCATGCGTGGAAAATCAATTTTCGTATATTCTTTTCGGGCATCATGCCGAACCGATATATCAAATCCCCGATGCATCAATAGCAACGGGGTGTCTGTATGCGAATCGACGGTCAATACAGCATGATGAATCGCTGCTGCTCTTTTTTCAAGACTTCCCGGTTTCTCGGCGGAATGAGCATTGCTGCAAACTAGTAAAAGAAGCACAACGATTCCTGGTATTTTTTTCATCTTTATCCCTTAATTCAAAATTGGGTTTTTACAATCACTTATCATCGCCATTCAGCCATATTATCAAATTAACTTTTCAACTGTCGTAAATAAAGTTGAACAGTGTTTTCCAGGCCAAAAATGAGTGCATCGCAAATCAAGGCATGCCCAATGGAAACTTCGAGTAACCCGGGAATATTTTGCTTAAAATATCTGAGATTTTCCAGGTTCAGGTCGTGACCGGCATTGACACCAAGTCCTTCTTCGGATGCAATAGCCGCAGCAATCTGAAACAGTCTGATTGCCTCCTTCCGATCAGAGGGGAAGTTGCGGGCATATGATTCTGTATAGAGTTCAATGCGGTCAGTACCTGTTTTAACGGCCTTACGGATCATTTCCGGATCGGGGTCGATAAATACGGAAGTACGGATTCCTTTGTTTTTAAATTCCGTGATTACTTCGGTTAAAAAGGAATTATGCTGAACTGTATCCCAGCCCGCATTTGAAGTCAAAACACCAGGTGGATCGGGCACGAGTGTAACTTGTGCAGGTATGACAGCACAAACCATGTCGATGAACCCACGCGAAGGGTAACCTTCAATGTTAAATTCGCTTGATAGCAGAGGCTTCAGATCAAAAACATCCTGATACCTGATATGTCGCTCATCGGGGCGGGGGTGAACTGTAATTCCATCGGCACCGAAACGTTCACAATCAAGGGCAGTTTTAACGACATTGGGCAGGTTGCCACCACGTGCATTTCGTAAAGTCGCAATTTTATTAATATTAACACTTAATCTGGTCATTACAGGCTTATTTGTTGCAAATCTACAATAAAAATGGAAGTCAGCGACCAGCAGGTAACCGCCTTATCTCAAAACGATTTCTCTGAAATATTTATACGAACAATGGTTATGTAACCCGGGAATGAGATTCATAATACAGTTTAAAAATTTTAGGATTCGTGATAATTGAAAAAAATTCAATGTTCCTCATCCCCAGATTTCTATACCCACCTCATCCCCCTGACCCCTTCTCCTGAAGGAGAAGGGGAGAGGCTATCATTAAAACAATAAATTATTATCATTTGAAATAAAAAAGTTATTGATAAATTTATAGTCATCGGAAAGTACAATGCATCTCAATCCATAACCGATTGAATATAAACTAATTACTTTAAATGAGAGCAGTTATTCAGCGTGTATCGGCAGCATCCGTTACCATCAACTTTGAAGAGGTAGGGAAAATCGGGTCAGGAATGCTCATTCTTTTGGGTATTGAGGAGCGCGATGGTTGGCCTGATATTGATTGGTTAACCTCCAAACTGATTAATTTGCGTATTTTCAATGATGCAAAGGGAATAATGAATTGTTCGGTCGTTGAAACCGGGGGTGATCTGCTCGTTGTAAGCCAGTTCACCCTGCATGCCAGTACTAAAAAAGGAAATCGTCCGTCCTACATACGGGCAGCCCGGCCTGAAAAAGCCTTCACATTATACAAACAATTTATATCGCATCTGGAATATCTGCTTGGAAAAAAAATTCAAACCGGCGTTTTTGGTGCAATGATGGCCGTGAGTCTGGTAAATGACGGGCCGGTGACCATTATCATCGATACGGTTTGTAAAGAGTAGAATTTGCATTTTTTTATTTATACGGCTCTTATGTAAAAATTAGGTTTTCACATATATTATGTTGATCTTTGGCTCTGATAAACAAGCGGTGAGAAAAAGCCGGACTGTACAATTTATCAATCACACGGCATCCAAATATGAAAGGAAATTTGAAGATCGGAGTTGACCCGGAACAGGATATTGAAGGTGCCTTCAAGAAAATGGAGGCCGCCTATCAAACCTTACTTGATCTGGACAGTGATGCGATCGTTATTGTCGGATCATCCGCAGGTATTGTGCTGGAAGCCAACAGGCAGTGCCTTGAAATGCTGGGGTATTTAATGAATGAACTTTCCGGATTGACGGTGGCAGATTTTATGCGTGATTTGCCAGCTGTTTTTTCTATTGAGGGTGAATCAACAGGCAAAGACGATGAATTATTTTTCATGCGAGAAACATTTTGGCGACACCATGACGGCCATGAAATACCGGTCAGGGTAAGCATGAATAAAATAGATGCCCCTGGTGAACCCGTGTTTATTATCATTGCCCGTGACATCCGTGAGTTGAAAGAAAAGGAAAAAGCATTGATAGCCAGTGATGCACGTTATCACGACCTGGTGGAAAACAGTGGTGAAGGCCTGGGAGTAGTGGATTCAGCGGAGAATTTTATTTTTGCAAATCCTGCAGCCTGTGAAATATTTGGCTTACCGTCTGATAAACTGATAGGAAAAAATCTGCTATCATTTCTCAACAGTCAGTCTATCGAAGAAATTCAACTTCAAACCTCAATTCGCAAAGAGGGTAAGAAAAGCATTTACGAAATTGAAATCAACAGGCCGGATGGAGACCGGCGTTGGATTATCATAACTGCTACTCCCCAATTTGATTCAGCGCAAAAATTTACCAGTACACTTGGAATTTTCCGCGATATAACCCAACGTAAACTTGCTGAGACCAAGGTTCGTGAAAGCGAACGACGTTTGCACGAGATTGTTGAAGTCACAAATGATTGGATATGGGAAATCGACGCGGATTGGAAATACTCCTTTGTTTCACCAAAGATCTTCGACATCCTTGGATATCTTCCAGAAGATATGATTGGCAGATCCCCATTTGATTTTCTGCTTCCTGAAGATGTTGCAAAAGTAAAAGAGGGAATCCGCAGCATAATTCATCAGTTCAAACCCCTGAATGCAATTGTAAACCGGGCAAGGCACAAAAATGGCAGTCTTGTTTACCTGGAAACCTCCGGAATTGCAATTTTTAATGAGCAGGGAGTCTATAAAGGTTACCGGGGAGCCGATCGCGACATTACCCTGCGCAAAATTTACGAACAGGAATTAATTGTCGCAAAAGAAAAAGCAGAAGAATCTGACCGGCTTAAAACATCTATTCTGGCAAATATGAGCCATGAGCTCCGTACGCCTTTAAATGGGATTTTGGGGTTTGCCGAAATCCTGAAAGAGGAACTTGGTATAAGTGAACATGTAAGCATGGTGGATAACATTTATGATTCCGGCCGGCGGTTAATGGCCACGCTTAATTCGATCATTACGCTTTCACAGCTCGAAGCTGGTAATATTATTGTTTCTAAGAAAATGATCATGCTGCAAACCAGCATCCTGGCTGTTGTAAAATCCTTGGACTTACTCTACTCCGAAAAAGATATCTACATCAATACCAATGGAATAAAACCATTTTCAATAATCACCGATGATCAGTTATTTAAACAGTTGTTACAACAAATTCTGGATAATGCAATAAAATTCACAGAGCGGGGTGGCATCACCCTTGAGACCCATGAAGTCGTAGAATCTGGCAAGAATTGGGTGGTTGTAAAAATATCGGATACGGGGATCGGAATTGATAAAGCTAACTATGCGTTAATTTTTCAGGAATTTCGCCAGGTTAGCGAAGGTTTTGGTCGAAAATACCAGGGTAGCGGGATTGGTCTCACCATCAGTAAAAAAATAATTGATTTGCTGGGTGGTGTGATTACAATTGAAAGTGAACCTGACAGAGGTTCCTGCTTCTCAATATGGTTACCCTGCGATCGGGGTCCGGTAACTTCTCTACAAGCCATCCCAGTTGCCAGTGATGCTATTTCCATGAAAAAATTTATTCCTTTGTCAGAAATGTTGCCAATTGTATTGCTTGTTGAGGATAACAGGGTGAACAAAGAACTTACTATTCACTTTCTCAAACAAACATGCCATGTTGAATATGCACATGATGCTGCAACCGCTCTTGAAATGGTCAGAACCAAACAATATGATGCCATTCTGATGGACATTCATCTTGGGTATGGAATGAACGGCATTGAAGCAACAAGGGAGATACGACAAGTTCCGGGATACGAGCTTACCCCTATCATAGCCGTAACCGGTTATACGATGGATGAGGATAAAGAACAGCTTTATGCTGCCGGATGTACCAACCACATTGCCAAGCCTTATAACAAACAAACCTTACTGAAAATTATTCAGGAAACGCTTCACGGAAATTAACCCATCATGACATTAACAATAAATTAACATTTTGTCATTGTACATGTTATAAAAAAGATGTAATTTTGTCCGGTTCTAAATACGTTAATTAACTAAACAAACTCAAATACCATGAAAAAAGTTGTGTTGTTATTTTCTACTGTTGTTCTGTTTGCAGGTTTAACTTTTGGCCAAACTCCCCAGGCACAAACAAAAGCTGCAAAACCAGCCGATAAGAAAGAATGCTCCAAGGAAGAAAAATCAGGTTGCGACAAGAAAACCAAAGCTGCTTGCAGTGAAGCAAAAAAAGGCTCAAGCTGTTGTGCAAAAGATGGCAAAAAAGCGACGCCTGCAACAACTACTCCTGAAAAGAAGTAAGCAAATTGCAAGTTGACTTGAATTAAGTTAAAAGGGGCTTTGTGCCCCTTTTTTATTGTTATGAAGTGTGGCCGCGCATTCTGAAAACAATAGGCATTCGCACAATAACCCTTACAGCCCGGCCTTTGCGTTTGCCTGGTTCCCACCGGGGCATCTCTTTGGTAACCCTGATGGCTTCCTCATCACATCCACCACCAATTTTCTTGGGCACCTCCACACTGGAAACCGTTCCATCTGCCTCGACAATAAAAACCACCATCACCACACCCTGCACCAGATTCTTCATGGCAGCTTCAGGATACCGAACATGCAGTCGCAAATAGTAAAGCCGTGCTTCATCACCGCCCGGAAAACGCGGATAAACATCAATGGCTGAATTAGGACCCGCCTCCGCTTCTGTCCCCTTTCCCTGACCCGATCCACCCGGTTTTGCTGACGAATCCACCGTCGCTTTCTCTTCTTCCTTTGGCTGTTCAGGCGGAGTTTCAACTGGCTTTTCTTCTTTCGGCAGAATCGAATCCTTCACTACCGGAGCCTGGAGTTCTTCCTGTTTTGGCTGTGAAAGTGCCTGTGCCAGCCTGTTCGTCTCCTGATCAGGTGGCGTACTCATATCGTAATATTCCACTTCATACATCATATCCCCTTCAAGAAGGGGAATTGGTTCAAAATAAAAATAAAACCATGGAATGAATATTAACAGCAGAATAATAAAAATCCCAACAATAACTGAAATCAATAAATTCCGGATATATTTCCTCCGCAGGTCATAGGCACCATAGGCTTTATTTCTGCCTTCAAAAGCCAGATCTTCCAGACTTGATATGCGGCTATGAATCATTTGTCAAGATATGACTTGAGAAATTCGATCTCTCTCCGTTCCCGTTTCGTTGGGCGTCCAATTCCCCGTTGCCGGAATTCAAAATCCGATTCCTTCGTTCGCTTAAGCTTCTGATATTCTGCTTCCGGCGTTAAATCTTCCATTAACGTGGATACGAGACTGGCAGATACACGATTGCCAGTCAGGGCAATTACTTTCAGGGTTTTAGTTATCGGGGGGATAGATACTGTTATCACTTCTCCATCTTTCAAAACGCGTGAAGGTTTTATAACCTGATCAAGAATTTTGACTTTTCCTGAACGGCAGGCTTCAGAAGCAAGGCTGCGTGTTTTAAAAACCCGCACCGCCCATAGCCATTTATCGATACGTATGCCTTGTTCCATCAAACTATTTTTGCCGGAAATATATTTCCATCGGCACCCCGTTGAAATCAAATTTCTCGCGCAACTTATTTTCAATAAAACGCGTGTATGACTCTTTTAAGTATTGGGGGTGATTGCAAAAAAATGCAAACGAAGGGAACGCTGTAGGAAGTTGCATTGCATATTTAATGCGTACATATTTACCTTTGGTCACCGGAGGTGGCATGTTCTGGATAATAGGCAGGATGTAGTCGTTCAAGGCGGAAGTACTGATCTTTTTCGATCTGTTTTTAAATACCTGGATTGCAGTCTCCACCGTCACCGGACGCTCCTTCAAAGCGGCGATGACCGACATGATCTTTTCTGAGGCGCGTTGGTAGCG